>NZ_JBFAUH010000018.1:0-212402 GCF_040679095.1 Streptomyces sp. NPDC052496 | reverse complement strand
CTGGGTGGTTGTGGGTTTGTTTATCGCGCGGGGGATGCTTCGGGGGGTCGGTGGTGTGACCCCTGTGTGGCCCCGAGCCCCCCCACCACCGGACCCATCGCGCACACGGCGCACCCCCACAAGGCCCCCACACCCCCACACCAGGCCGGCGCACCCACAAGCCCGTCCGGCGATTGAGGACGACAGAAACCCCAGCCACAACGACGAAGCGCGCCGCGAAATTCGCTGGCCCCGTGGGCGGCTACGCTTTGGGGGACCTGTTGCTGCTGTCTGGAACGAGATGACCGTCACCGAAGAGCATGCCCCGTCGACCGCGGACGGTGAGGCCGGTGACGGCAGGTTCACGGTTCGGCTGGAGAACTTCGAGGGGCCGTTCGATCTGCTGCTTCAGCTGATCTCCAAGCACAAGATGGACGTCACCGAGGTCGCGCTGTCCAAGGTGACGGACGAGTTCATGGCGTACATCCGGGCCATGGGGCCGGACTGGGACCTGGACCAGACCACGGAGTTCCTGGTCGTGGCGGCGACGCTGCTCGACCTGAAGGCGGCGCGGCTGCTGCCCGCGGCCGAGGTGGAGGACGAGGCGGACCTCGCGCTGCTGGAGGCGCGGGACCTGTTGTTCGCGCGGCTGCTCCAGTACCGGGCGTACAAGCGCATCGCGGACCTCTTCAGTGAGCGCCTGGAGGACGAGGGCCGCCGCTACCCCCGTACGGTCGGACTGGAGCCGCAGCACGCGGAACTGCTGCCCGAGGTCGCCCTCAGCATCGGCGCGGAAGGCTTCGCCCGGCTCGCGGTGAAGGCGATGCAGCCCAAGGCCAGGCCGCAGGTGTACGTGGATCACATCCACGCGCCGCTGGTGAGCGTCAGGGAGCAGGCGGAGGTGCTGGTGGCGCGGTTGCGCGCGGCCGGTACGGCCGCATTCGCGGAGCTGACGGAGGACGCGCCGGACACGCTGACCGTCGTCGCCCGTTTCCTCGCGCTGCTGGAGCTGTACCGGGAGCGCGTGGTGGAGCTGGACCAGGAGCAGGCGCTGGGCGCGCTGACGGTCCGGTGGACGGGCGGTGCGGAGGCCGAGCCGGTCGTGACGGACGAGTTCGACCGGGAGCCGGAGCAGCGGGACGCGCGGGCCGGCGCGAGCGAGGAGAGAGGGCGGAGCCGGGGTGAGTGACGTGCAGCAGGAGAACGCGGACGGGGGCGCGCCGGATGCGGGGAACGCCCCGGCAGGGGCGCTCGGCGTCGCGGACCTGGAGCTGCGGCCGGCGCTGGAGGCGGTGCTGATGGTCGTGGACGAGCCCGCGACCGAGGAGCACCTGGCCAGGGTGCTGGAGCGGCCCCGCCGGGAGGTGGCGCTGGCGCTGCGGGAGCTGTCGGAGGAGTACACCCGGCAGGGGCGGGGCTTCGACCTGCGGCTGGTGGCCGGTGGGTGGCGTTTCTACACGCGGCCGGCGTACGCGGACGCCGTGGAGAGTTTCGTCCTGGACGGCCAGCAGGCCCGGCTGACGCAGGCCGCATTGGAGACTCTGGCCGTGGTCGCGTACCGTCAGCCGGTCAGCCGTTCCCGGGTCTCGGCCGTACGCGGGGTGAACTGTGACGGTGTGATGCGCACCCTTCTCCAGCGCGGTCTGGTGGAGGAGACGGGGACGGAACCTGAAACAGGTGCGATCCTGTACAGGACGACGAACTACTTTCTGGAGCGGATGGGCCTGCGCGGCCTGGACGAGCTCCCGGAGCTCGCTCCCTTCCTCCCGGAGGCGGAGGCGGTCGAGGGCGATTCCCGGGAAGGTGTTCCGTCGTTCGACGTAGACGACAGCGGCGACGACTCTCAGACGGATCATTGATGCGAAGCAGCGGCAGGAACAACAGGGACGCCGGTAGGGGCAACTACCGGGGTGCGGGCAACAAGAAGGACGAGAAGCAGCAGCGCGCCGGCCGGCCCCGTCCCGAGGAGCGCCGCTACGACGTGGGCGAGGGCGGGCCGGGCCGCGGCGAGGGCCGGGGCGGCTCCGGCGGCCAGGGCGGACGCGGCGGCTCCGGCGGTCCCGGCGGCCGTGGTGGCGCCCCGGACCGCGGTGAAGAGCGCAGGGGCCGCGGCGCGGCCGCCCGCGGCGGCGCCAAGGGCGGTCCCCGTACGAGCCCGAAGAGCGGCGGCAAGCCCGGGGGCAAGGGGCAGCAGCAGCGTGGCCGGGGGCAGGCCCCGGCGCGGCCGCGTGAGTACGACGCGCAGGTGGAGGAGCGTAACCGCGCCCGTCACAGCAAGCCGCAGATCAAGACTCCGAAGACGTTCGGTGACCAGGAGGGCGAGCGCCTGCAGAAGGTGCTGGCCCGGGCGGGCATGGGTTCGCGCCGTGCGTGCGAGGAGCTGATCGACCAGGCGCGGGTCGAGGTCAACGGGCGGATCGTCACCGAGCAGGGTGTGCGGGTCGACCCGGAGAAGGACGAGGTCAAGGTGGACGGCCTGACGGTCGCCACCCAGTCGTACCTCTTCTTCGCGCTGAACAAGCCGGCCGGTGTCGTCTCGACGATGGAGGACCCGGACGGGCGGCAGTGCCTGGGCGACTACGTGACGAACCGCGAGACGCGGCTGTTCCACGTGGGCCGGCTGGACACGGAGACCGAGGGCATCATCCTGCTCACCAACCACGGCGAGCTGGCCCACCGGCTGACCCACCCGCGGTACGGCGTGAAGAAGACCTACCTGGCCGCGATCCAGGGGCCGCTGCCGCGTGACCTGGGCAAGCAGCTCAAGGACGGCATCCAGCTGGAGGACGGTTACGCGCGCGCCGACCACTTCCGGGTGGTGGAGAACACCGGCAAGAACTACCTGGTCGAGGTGTCCCTGCACGAGGGCCGCAAGCACATCGTGCGCCGGATGCTGGCCGAGGCGGGCTTCCCGGTGGACAAGCTGGTGCGGACCGCGTTCGGGCCGATCGCGCTGGGTGACCAGAAGTCCGGCTGGTTGCGGCGGATGACGAACACCGAGGTCGGCATGTTGATGCGCGAGGTGGAGCTGTAGGCACCGCGTACAGGGCACTACGTGCCTTGTCAGGTGGCGGGACCACCCCTTATTGTCACTGTGACGATTAAGGGGTGGTTCTTCTCATGGCATCCGCCGCGACCGGATCGCTCATCGGGCTGGCGCTCGGTGACGCGCTCGGGTCTCCGACCGAGTTCATCGACGTGCCGGCGATCGAGGCCAGGTACGGCCCGTGGCGGGAGATGGCGCTGCCCGACCCCGCGTACGTCACCGACGACACGCAGATGACGATCGCCCTCGGGCGCGGCCTGCGCACGGCCACGGCGGCCGCGGGCGGCGTCGGCGGCCTGGACGCCGCGCACCTGCTCCCGCCCGTACGGCGGAACTACGTCGAGTGGTGGCGCTCCCCGGACAACAACCGGGCGCCCGGCAACACCTGCCTCACCGCCTGTCGGCTGCTCAGCGACGACGGTCTTCCGTGGACCGAGGCCGGCCGCATCGATTCCAAGGGGTGCGGCGCGAACATGCGGGTGGCGCCCGTGGGGCTGCTGCCGGGGCTGACCCCGGAGCAGCGCTCCGGCGCCGCACAGCTCCAGTCCGCGCTCACCCACGGGCACCCCACCGCGCTCGCCGCCGGCGACCTGACGGCGTACGCCGTGCACCTGCTGGCAACGGGGGCCCGGCCGGACGAGCTGACCGGGCTGCTGCGGTCGTACGCGGTACAGAGCCGCACCGTCTACCGCGGCGACTGGCTCGGTGAGCTGTGGCGGCGCGCCCAGGACCCGTCCCCCGAGCACTTCATCGCCCGCGGGTGGGACGACTGCCTCGGCGTACTGGACCGGCTGGACGCGGCGCTGGCCGTGCCCGACCCGGAGGCCGACCCGTGCCGGGCCACCGGCGCCGGCTGGATCGCGGAAGAAGCGCTCGCCACCGGTCTGTTGTGCTTCCTGCTCTTCCCGGACGAGCCGCTGACCGCGCTGCGCCGGGCCGCCTGCTCCTCCGGCGACTCCGACTCCCTCGCCTGTCTTGCCGGCGCCTTCGCGGGCGCCCGCCTGGGCGCCGGGGCGTGGCCCGGGGAGTGGGTGGACCGGATCGAGTACCGCGACCAGCTGGTGGGCCTGGGAAAGGTGTGGGATGTGTGACACGGCGCGGGAAGGCGCCGCGCTGCGGGCGGCCGGCTGCCCGACCTGGACCTGAGTGGGGTGACGGCGGGGAGGGCGACCCGCTGGGCTTCGCGGACACGCGGTGGCGCCTGTCCGAGAAGAGCGGGGAGCTGAAGCCGCTGCTCTGCACGCTGCTGGGCGCTGCTGACCGGGATTCACCTGATGGGCAGTGGTGAGGTGCGGGCGCACCTGCCGACGCTGACCGGGCTGGTGACGGCGCCTTCGTACGTACCGGAGCTGTTCGCGGCCAAGGCCGGGGCCGAGCACGGGTCCGCCGCCGAGCTGGTCGACGCGGCGCGGCTGCGGGCCGACGTGGCGGAGCCGCACGGCCGGCTGGACGCGGCGCAGGCCGCCGCCGCGCTGCCGGGCGCGCCCGGTGGGTCCGACGCGCTACACGAGCTGGTCGTACGGGCCCGGCTCGGCGCAGCGGAGCGCTGAGGCGCGCCGGGCGCGGTACAGGAAGTCCTCGACGCGGCGGTGGTCGGGCTCGGGCGGCAGCGGGGAGCCGGGCTCGGCCGCCGCGGCCTGTTCGGTCAGTACGGCCATCCGGCGCTCGACCTCGGCCCAGGGCACCTCGCCGCGCCGGACGGCGAGCAGCTCCTCGCGCGCCTCGCCGACGTCCAGCGTCAGCACGCCCGTACGCAGCAGGTCACGGGCGGAACGCAGCAGCCGCAGCAGGTGCATCGCGTGCTTCCAGCGGGGCGCGCCGTGCTGCCGTACGTCCGCCTCCAGCTTCTTGAACTGGCCGGCCGCGTAGCCGGTGAAGGTGCGGTGCGCGGAGCGGGAGAGGAACGCGTCGCGCAGCGCGAGCAGTTCCCGGCCGGTGGCGTCGATGTGCTCGACGAGGGGGGAGTGCAGGCACTCCAGGATGGTGGGGTTGGCGCGCAGCGCCAG
This sequence comes from Streptomyces sp. NPDC052496, assembly GCF_040679095.1. Taxonomy (NCBI): domain Bacteria; kingdom Bacillati; phylum Actinomycetota; class Actinomycetes; order Kitasatosporales; family Streptomycetaceae; genus Streptomyces; species Streptomyces sp. NPDC052496. Next base: position 207,371 of record NZ_JBFAUH010000018.1, on the reverse strand, counting down.
TTCGCAGAAGCGTTCCAGCTCCCAGGAGAACTCCTCCTCGCGCGGCCCCTCCACATGCGTCGGCGGCTTCTCGAAGCGCCAGAACAGCGGGGTGGGCGCGAGGTAGACGCCGCGCCGGTCGGTGTCGCTGGCCTCGGTGGCCAGTCCGAAGGCGCGCGAGCCCGTCACGCAGGCGTACACGGTGTGGCCGGTGACCAGGGCGTGGCCTTCGGCTGAGGTCGGCATGGAGGGGATTGTGGCTGGTGGGAGGGGGCGGCGCCAGTCGGTTTCGGGTGGCGGAAACCCGGCGCGTCGGTACGTTGGAATGACGTCACTCGTCGCGCGGGCCTCATCGACAACGCCGGAATTCGCGGAAGGGCACGGACATGACGGGATCACCAGACCTCAGGAGACCGACAGGCGGGCTGCCCGGCGGCGGCCGGGGCGGCGCGGCCGGAAACCTCGTCGGATCGCTGCTGGGAGCGCTCGGCGGCACCGGCCCCGGAGGCCACGGCAGCGGTCCCGGCGGCCACGGCGGCGGCATCCAGGCGGTGCTCGGCAAGCTCCTCCAGGGAGAGCTCGGACGGCAGGCGCACTCATGGGTGGGGCACGGGGCCAACGAACCGGTCACCCCCGAGCAGGTCGCCCAGGCGCTGCCCGGCGAGACCCTCCAGCGGATCGCCGACGAGCACGGGGTCAGCGCCCAGGAGGCGGCACGGCAGCTCGCGCACACCCTGCCGCAGGCCGTGGACCGGCTGACCCCCGACGGCCGGATACCGCAGGACCCCGCGCTCCAGGCCCTCGTCGCCCGCCCGCACCGGACCGCCGGACGGCGCTGAAACCGGCCTCCGTACGCGGCCCCACGTCTCGTACACCGACCGGCCCGTGTCTCGCGGACCGGTCGGCGTCGTGTTCCGGTCCTGGACCTGGCTAGGCTGACGGGGAGAAAACGGCGGCCGGCGCGGGGCGCGTGCCGGCCGTACAGGGACTTCGGGGAGCGGTGACGTGGCGGTACGAGCGGTACGCGGGGCCGTGCAGCTGGAGCGGGACGAGGCCGGGCACATGCACGAGCAGGTGTCCGCGCTGCTGACGGCCGTCCTGGAGCGCAACGAGCTGGCCCCGGACGACCTGATCAGCGTGTGGTTCACCGCCACCCCCGACCTGCACAGCGACTTCCCCGCGGTCGCCGCGCGGCAGCTGGGCATCACCGACGTCCCGCTGATCTGCGCGCAGGAACTGGACATCGCCGGCGCCATGCCGCGCGTGGTGCGCGTCCTCGCGCACGTCGAGACCGACCGCAGCAAGGCCGAGGTCGCGCACGTCTACCTCGGTGCCGCCGGGGCCCTGCGGAAGGACATCGCCCAGTGAGGACCGCGCTCGTCATCGGCACCGGCCTGATCGGCACCTCGGTCGCCCTCGCGCTGCACGCCCGCGGCGTCCAGGTGTACCTGGCCGACCACGACCCGGCGCAGGCCGAGACCGCCGCCGCGCTCGGTGCCGGCACCGCCGAGGAGCCGCCCGGCCCGGTCGACCTGGCCGTGGTGGCCGTACCGCCCGCCCACGTCGCGCCGACGCTGGCCGCGGCCATCCGGCGCGGCGCCGCCCGCGCCTACCTCGACGTCGCCAGCGTCAAGGGCGGCCCGCGCCGCGAGCTGGAGGCGATGGGCTGCGACCTGACCGCGTACCTCGGCACCCACCCGATGGCGGGCAAGGAACGTTCCGGACCGCTCGCCGCCACCGCCGACCTCTTCGAGGGCCGGCCCTGGGTGCTGACCCCGGCCGAGGGCGGCGACACCGAGGTGCTCAACCTGGCGCTGGAGCTGGTCGCGCTGTGCCGCGCGGTGCCCGTCGTCATGGAGGCGGACGCCCACGACCGGGCCGTGGCCCTGGTCTCGCACACGCCCCAGCTGGTCTCCAGCCTGGTCGCCGCCCGCCTGCAGAGCGCGGACGAGACCGCCGTACGGCTGTGCGGCCAGGGGATCAGGGACGTGACACGGATCGCCGCGTCCGCGCCCCGGATGTGGATGGACATCCTCTCCGCCAACCCGGGCCCGGTCGCGGACGTGCTCAGCGAGGTCTCGGCCGACCTGGAACAGACCGTACGGGCGCTGCGCGCGCTGGAGGCCGCCGACGAGGACGAGCGCGCCAAGGGCGCACGCGGCGTCGAGGACGTACTGCTGCGCGGCAACGCGGGCCGCGAGCGGGTGCCGGGCAAGCACGGTGCCGCCCCGGCGGCGTACGAGATCGTCGCGGTGCACATCGGTGACCAGCCCGGCGAGCTGGCCCGCATCTTCTCGGACGCCGGCCGGGCCGCGGTCAACATCGAGGACGTCCGGATCGAGCACGCCACCGGTCAGCAGGCGGGCTTCATCCAGCTCATGGTCGAGCCGCAGAACGCGCCGATACTGGCGGCGGAGCTGCGCGAGCGGGGCTGGTCGATCCGCCAGTAGCCGGGTCCGGGGCCCGGGGCGGGGACCGGGCCCCGGGGCAGGGGCGTACGGGCTGCACGGGGCGCCGCTGCTTGCCAGTAACCTTGTGCGGGGCCCCGCGAGCGGCCCCCCGTCCCGCCCCGTGATCGAGGAAGGTGCCCGACACCGTGGAAACCCCCGCCCGGACCGCCCCGGCCGCAGTGATTGTCGCCATCGACGGCCCCGCAGGCACGGGCAAGTCCAGCACCTCCAAGGCCGTCGCCGCCAAGCTGGGGCTGGGCTACCTGGACACCGGTGCCCAGTACCGCGCGATCACCTGGTGGATGCTGAACAACGGCGTCGACGTGAACGACGCCATCGCCGTGGCGGACGCCTCGGCCAAGCCCGTGATCGTCTCCGGTACCGACCCGGCCGCGCCGACGATCACCGTCGACGGCCTGGACGCCGCGGGGCCGATCCGCACCCAGGAGGTCACCTCGGCCGTCAGCGCCGTCAGCGCCGTCCCCGAGGTGCGCACCCGGATCACCGAGCTCCAGCGGGAGATCGCCGCCGGGGCCCCGGAGGGCATCGTCGTCGAGGGCCGGGACATCGGCAGCACCGTGCTGCCCGACGCCGATCTGAAGATCTTCCTGACCGCGTCGCCGGAGGCCCGCGCGGCCCGCCGCAGCGGCGAGCTGACCGGCAAGGACGCCGCCGACCTGGCGGCCACCCAGGCCGCCTTGGTCAAGCGGGACGCGGCCGACTCCTCCCGCAAGACCTCGCCGCTGGCCAAGGCCGACGACGCGGTCGAGGTGGACACCACCGACCTCACCCTGGAGCAGGTCATCGAGTGCGTGGTCACCCTCACCGAGGCGGCGATGGCCGCGAAGGCGGCGCGGTGACGCAGAGCGCACGGGCCGCGGGCCCGGACGGTGACCGGCTGCCCAGCGCGGCCGGCGCCGCGGTCGGACGGCGGATCGGCATCGGCCTGATGTACGGGCTGTGGAAACCGCGGGTGCTGGGCGCCTGGCGGGTGCCGTCCACCGGCCCGGTGATCCTCGCGGTCAACCACGCACACGGGCTGGACGGCCCGATGCTGATGGGCACCGCGCCGCGGCCGGTGCACTTCCTGATCAAGAAGGAAGCGTTCGTCGGCCCGCTGGACCCGTTCCTGCGCGGCATCGGCCAGCTCAAGGTCGACCGCTCCGGTACCGACCGCAAGGCCGTCACCGACGCGCTGGCCGTGCTGGCGCACGGCGGCGTGCTGGGGATCTTCCCCGAGGGCACCCGGGGCGAGGGCGACTTCGCCTCGCTGCGCGCGGGCCTGGCGTACTTCGCGGTGCGCTCCGGGGCGCCCGTGGTGCCGGTGGCCGTGCTGGGCAGCGCGGAGCGCCGGAGCCGGGCGATAAGGGCGGTGCCGCCGCTGCGCAGCCGCGTCGACGTCGTCTTCGGCGACGCCTTCGAGGCGGGCGACGGCAGCGGCCGGCGCACCCGTACGGCGCTGGACGCGGCGACGACCCGCATACAGGAGCGGCTGACCGCTCACCTTGCCCAGGCCAGGCGCCTGACCGGGCACTGAACGAGACTTGAACGGCGGCCCGCGCACGAGCGGGCAGCCGGACCGATGACGCAGAACGAGGAACGGACTTCATGAACGACCAGAACCCCACCGGCGACGAGCACGGTGCGCTTGGTGACGCCGAGTACACGGAGTTCATGGAGCTCGCCGCGCAGGAAGGCTTCGACCTGGAGGAGGTCGAGGGCGACATCGCCGCGGCCGGGCACGGCCCGCTGCCCGTCCTCGCCGTCGTCGGCCGCCCCAATGTCGGCAAGTCGACTCTGGTGAACCGCATGATCGGTCGCCGCGAGGCGGTCGTCGAGGACAAGCCGGGCGTCACCCGCGACCGGGTCACCTACGAGGCCGACTGGAACGGCCGCCGCTTCAAGGTCGTCGACACCGGTGGCTGGGAGCAGGACGTCCTGGGCATCGACGCCTCGGTGGCGATGCAGGCGGAGTTCGCGATCGAGGCCGCCGACGCGGTGGTCTTCGTCGTGGACGCCAAGGTCGGCGCCACCGACACCGACGAGGCCGTCGTCAAGCTGCTGCGCCGGGCCGGCAAGCCCGTCGTGCTGGTCGCCAACAAGGTGGACGGCCCGTCCGGCGAGGCGGACGCCGCCATGCTGTGGTCGCTGGGCCTCGGCGAGCCGCACCCGGTCTCCGCGCTGCACGGCCGCGGCACCGGCGACATGCTGGACGCCGCCCTCGACGCGCTGCCCGAGGCGCCCGAGCAGACCTTCGGCACCCCGCTCGGCGGGCCGCGCCGGATCGCGCTGATCGGCCGTCCGAACGTCGGCAAGTCCTCGCTGCTGAACAAGCTGGCCGGCGAGGAGCGGGTGGTCGTCAACGAGATGGCGGGCACCACCCGCGACCCGGTCGACGAGCTGATCGAGCTGGGCGGCAAGACCTGGAAGTTCGTGGACACCGCGGGCATCCGCAAGCGCGTCCACCTCCAGGAGGGCGCCGATTACTACGCCTCGCTGCGTACCGCGGCCGCCGTGGAGAAGGCCGAGGTCGCGGTCGTCCTGATCGACGCGAGCGAGTCCATCAGCGTCCAGGACCAGCGGATCATCACGATGGCCGTGGAGGCGGGCCGCGCGCTGGTCATCGCGTACAACAAGTGGGACCAGCTGGACGAGGAGCGCCGCTTCTACCTGGAGCGGGAGATCGAGCGGGACCTCGTGCAGATCCCGTGGGCGATGCGGGTCAACGTCTCGGCGCGTACCGGACGGCACATGGACAAGCTCGTCCCGGCGATCGAGACGGCGCTGGACGGCTGGGAGACCCGTGTTCCCACCGGCCGCCTGAACGCCTTCCTCGGCGAGATCGTCGCCGCCCACCCGCACCCCATCCGGGGCGGCAAGCAGCCGCGCATCCTCTTCGGCACGCAGGCGGGCACCAAGCCGCCGCGCTTCGTGCTCTTCGCCTCCGGCTTCCTGGAGGCGGGCTACCGCCGCTTCGTCGAGCGCCGGCTGCGTGAGGAGTTCGGCTTCGAGGGGACGCCGATCCACATCTCCGTCCGGGTGCGGGAGAAGCGCAGCAAGAAGAAGTAAGAGCCGGTACGACGGTGGCGGGGCGGTTCCCGGAGGGGAGCCGCCCCGCCACCTTTTTCGCGCGGGCGGGTACGTGCGGGAGCGCGTGGGCCGGTCAGTGGCCGTGCGGGCGGTACTCGCGGGGCGCCGGTGGCAGCGCCGGGGGGAAGTGGCCCCGGTGGTGGCCGCCTCCGTGGTGCGGGTGGCCGTGGTACGGCTGGCGGGGGACCGGCTCCCAGTGGCCTGCCGACGGGAGGTGGCCGGTCGCGGTGGTCGTACGGCCCCAGATGCTCCGCATCGCCTCGGCGCTCATCCCTTCCTCGCCGCTCCGGTCCCCCGGCAGCGCCCGGAAGGAACGGCGGTACTCGGCGTACAGCGCGTCGTAGATCGGGGTGGCCGAGGCGGGGGCGGCGTGGGGGGCCGCCATGGTCGCCGTGGTCGCGTCGTGCGACGGGCGCATACCGGGGATCTGGTAGGGATACGGGACGCGGGAGGAGGGGTCGTATGGGTGCACGTCTGTGCCAACGACCCGGATGCTCCCGGGATGCGGTCTCTGCGAAGAATCGGCTGACCGAAGGGGAGCGCGACCGGCTCGTGGCCGGCTCATGACACCGGCTCACGGCCGTTGCGCGGCACGGTACGGCGCCCCGGGACGGCGCGAGGCCGCACCGCGCCGCAACGGCACGGCGCCCCGGTCCCGTACGGGCGGGACCGGGGCGCCGGGAGCGGAAACGCGCCGGTCAGGTGCCCGCCAGCGGCATCGACGCGGCCACCAGCCTGCCCTCGGCGGCGGCCTTCTCCATGGCCTCGCGCATCAGGTCCTCCCGCGGCTGGTGGCCGACGGCGCCCACCGGCGCCGCGTACACCAGGACGGTCCGCGCCTTGCCCGCGGCGGTGCGCCAGCCGTCCGAGACGGGCAGTGGCTGATGCGCCTGCCACCAGGAACTGGGCTGGCCGCCGTCGGTGCCCGGCTGGAGGATGGCGTGCAGCTGCCCGGCGGCCAGCAGCACCGACCAGCCAGGGTTGGGAACGGGCAGTACGGCCATGTCCGTCACCGGGGCGAAGCCGTGCTCCAGCAGGAGCGGGAGGAAGGCGTCGCCCGGTGCGGTGGAGCCGGGGCGGGCGATGGGCCCGGCGGGTTCGACGACGAGCGCGGGCCGCAGGTCGTTCTCGACCAGGACCAGGCCGCAGGTGACACCGAGTGTCGCCTGGCGGTGCTCGCCGGGGAGCGCGGCGAAGGGGGTGGCGGGCGGTGGCCCGGCGGGCGGTGCGGCGGCGTGGCCGTCCTCGCCGGTGATGGAGCGCACCGCGCCCTGGAGCTGTTCCTCGGAGACCGGTACGACCTGCGAGGGGATGCACGACGCGTGGGCGAACGCGAGCACCGCGGTCTCCTCGCCGACGAACAGGACGGTGCTGGTGCGCTCCTGGTCGCTGTCGCCGGGGGTGCGGCAGGAGGTGCAGTCGTAGTTGCCGGGGGCGTTGTCACCGGCCAGCAGGCGTTCGGCTTCTTCGTCACCGATCTCGGCGCGAACGTCGTCACTGACGTCGAGCATGCGCGGCACGGAGGGCTCCTCGGTCGTTGCGCGGGCTGCCGGACGGTCGCCGGCTCGTACCAGGACAACGGGCGATCTGTGGCAGGAGTCACGCGCGGGCGGGTACGGAATCGAACCGTTCGAAGCGGAGCGTGAGATGCGGACCGGAACCGCTCACTCCCTGCCAACCCGTGCTGCGGGCACGGAAGTTGAGTCGGTGAGGTGGGTCACAGATCGCCGGGCCGGCTGGGTGACAAATGCGGAAATCGAGGAATCAAGTGGGTGGCCTGTTTTGGCTGATACCTCCGGTAACGCCCGACTGGCCAGGTAGGACGGCGGTGCGGTTGATAACAGCGCGTGAGCCTCCCTACATTCTCCGGCCGTGTGCACCGAGCACCACCCGGGGACGCCCGCCGTCCGCATCCACGCCGGCCCGCACCACGGCCGGTACGCCACACGGAACACGGCACACCGGCCGTGTCGGGTGGCACCGGATGCACCGCACGCAGCGCACCGAGCACGACCGGCACCACCCCGCGGCGGGCGGGGTGCCGAGGTCCGCGGACGCCAAGGACGCGTCCGCGCCACGGCACCAGGGGGACTCCCGGGGTCGTGGAGAGGGATTCCATGCCTTTTTCGAAGGGCTTCATACGCCGTGACATCGCCGCGCTCGCCGGGGCGGCCCTGGTGGCCCCGCTCGCGCTGGTGGCCGCCACCGCCGGACCGGCACAGGCGGCGGACGGCGGAGTGTGGGACCGCATCGCCCGCTGCGAGAGCGGCGGCAACTGGCGCATCAACACCGGAAACGGTTTCTCGGGCGGCCTGCAGTTCACCCACAGCACCTGGCGCGCGTACGGCGGCACGGCCTACGCGCCGACGGCCGCCGGAGCCAGCCGCGCCCAGCAGATCGCCGTGGCCTCCCGCGTCCAGGCGGCGCAGGGCTGGGGCGCCTGGCCGACCTGCGCCGCACGGGCCGGCGCGTACGGAAGCGCGCCCAAGGCACCGAAGACGTTCCGCTCCGGCCAGAGCAGCGGCAAGCGGCACGTGCACAAGGACGTACGCCGGGACGTCGGCGCCAAGATCGGCAAGAAGGCGCGCGGCACCGGCGGCCACGCCGACCGCGGCCGGGTCCGGGCCGGCAGCGGCGGGTACACGGTGCGGCAGGGCGACACGCTCAGCCGGATCGCCGCCGCGCACAACGTGAGCTGGCGTCAGCTGTACGCCGCCAACCGGGCCGTGGTCGGCGGCGACCCGCACCTGATCGTCCCGGGCCAGCGGCTCACGGTCTGAGCCACGGGGCCGCCGCCCGGTGGACGCGGGCCACGCACGGCCCCGGTACGCCGAACGCCCCACCCGGCCGTCCACCGACCGGGTGGGGCGTCGCGCTGTCCGGCGCGGCGGCGCGGGCGCCCGCCCGCACCTGTTTAGCGTGAACCGATGTCGCATTCTTTTCGGGCGCTGATGCCCAGGCGTCCCGCGAACACCGGACGCCGTGGCGCGGCCGTCCTGTCCCTGGTCCTGTCCCTCGTCCCAGCCGTCGTCCTGCTGTGCGCGCCCGGTGGCGCGCAGGCGCGGGACGTGACACACAACCTGCTGTCCCCGGCGGGCTGCTCCCTCAGCAAGGGGCCGTGGAACTGCATCGCCGAGTGCGAGAGCGGTGGTGACTGGCGCAAGAACACCGGCAACGCGTTCTACGGCGGACTGCAGTTCCGGCAGTCGACCTGGAAGGAGCACGGCGGCCTGGCCTACGCGCCGCGCGCCGACCTGGCCACCCGCAAGCAGCAGATCGCCGTCGCCGAACGGGTGCGGCGCGCCCAGGGCTGGGCCGCCTGGCCGCACTGCGCCAGGCGGTACGGGCTCGGCAAGCGGGACCGGGCGCTGCCCGTGCTCGCCGGCCGGGTGGTGACGCCGAACCTCTGAGCGGCCCGGCGGCGGTCAGGACAGCGGTTCCCGGCCACTGCCTCCGAGCCCGGGGAAGCGGGCCGCCTCGGCCGGTTCACCGGCGAAGGCGACGCTGCCGCGCCGCAGGACGTACGCGACCGTGGCGGCGCGGCACAGGGTGGGCGGCAGCGCCTGCTCGGCGACGAGGACGGTGCGTCCGGCGGCCGCCAGGTCACCGAGCAGTGCGTGCGTACGGGCCGTGACGGCCGGCGACATCCCCTGCGTCGGTTCGTCGAGGAGGAGCAGCCGGGCGGGGCCGGTCAGCGCGCGGGCCACGGCGAGCATCCGCTGCTCGCCGCCGGAGAGGGTGCCAGCGCGGCGGCCGAGCAGCGCGCGCAGCTGCGGGTACGCAGCCAGGGCCGGTCCCACGGCGCCGTCCGGCGCGGCGAGTGCGAGCTGCTCGCCGACGGAGAGCGAGCCGAACACGGCGCCGCGGTCGGGCACCAGGACCAGCCCGCGGCGCGCGCGGGCGTGCGCGGGCAGCCGGGTGATGTCCGTACCGCGCCACATCACACGCCCGGCGGTGAGCGGTACGGTGCCCGCGAGTGCGCGCAGGACGGTGGTACGGCCGGAACCGTTGCGTCCGAGGAGCACGGTGACGCACGCGCCGGGCACGGCCAGGCCGACGCCGTGCAGAGCCTCCAGGGAGCCGTAGCGGACGCGGGCCGCACACAAGGCGGCCTCGATGCTCATGCCGCGGCCCCTGTCTGTCGTGACCGGTTCTCCGTACACCGCCGCTGCCCGTTCACGGCCGTGGCTCCGCCAGGACGCGGTGGGCGGGCCCGCGGGTCACGATGCGGCCCGCCGCCATCGCGTAGACCGTGTCGGCCAGACCGGCGACCAGGTCGAGGTCGTGCTCGACGACGAGCAGGGCCGTCCCGTCGGCCGCCACGGCACGCAGGACGTCGGCGAGCGTGGCCACCTCGGCACTGTCCAGGCCCGCCGCGGGTTCGTCCAGCAGCAGGGTGCGCGGGCGGCCGGCGAGGGCACGGGCCAGTTCGACGCGGCGCAGGGTGCCGGTGTCCAGGCCGGTGACGGGCGCGGTGCGCAGCGGCCCGTCGAGGGCGAGCAGCTCCAGCGCCCGGCCGGTGGCGGCCGCCGGGTCCGGTACGCCGCTCTGCTCGGCGCCGACCCGGACGTTCTCGGCCACCGTCAGCCCGTCGAAGACCGCGAGCTGCTGGAAGGTCCGGGCCAGCCCGAGGCGGGCCCGGGCGTGCGCGGAGCGGTGGGTGATGTCGGTCCCGCCGAGCAGCACCCGGCCGCCGGCGGGGCGCAGGGTGCCGCACAGGCAGTGGAACAGCGTGCTCTTGCCCGCCCCGTTGGGCCCGATGAGCGCGGTGATCCGGCCGGGCGCCACGGCCAGGTCGACACCGTCCAGGACGGTGAAGCCGTCGTATCGGGCGCGGAGGGCGCGGGCGGTGAGGCGGCCGGTGGGGGAGGGAAGCACGGAGAGGGCCGGGGAGGCGGGAGGGGGGCTCGGGCTGCGGGGCGCGGGACGACGGGGCTCCAGGGCTCGGCTTCCGGCCGTCGTACGGCCTGCCGCCGTACGGCGCACGGGCGTACAGTTCACGGGCGTGCGGTCCGCCGGTATACGGCCCGCCGCCGTACTCCCCGCCGCCGTACGCCCCCGCGCCACCCGACCCCGTACCCGCGCACCCAGCGGAGACAGCCGGACCTCCGGCGCCGCGGTCAGGCGGGCGACAGCCGCGCGCAGGGCGGCGTACGGGCCGTTGGGGAGCCGCCCGGTGAGCACGGCGAGTACGCCGATCACCGCGGCGGCCGCGCCGCCCTGCGCCCCCGAGTCCAGGCCGACCAGCAGCACCGCGGCGGCGAGCGCCCCCAGCAGGCTGTCGGCCCCCAGGACCAGCACGGCCGCGAACCACAGCAGGCCGCGCACCGGGTCGTAGGACGCCGGGTCGAAGGCGCGCAGCGCCATGCCGAGCATCCCGCCGCCCAGCGCGGCCAGGGCGGCGCCCACCGTGAAGGCGGCCAGTTTCAGGGCCGGTACGGGTACACCGGCGGCGGCCGCCCCCGGCTCGTGGTCGCGCATCGCGGCCAGCGCCCGCCCCGTACGGCCGCGGCGCAGCGCCGCCACACCGGCCAGCGCGAGGCCGAGCAGGACCAGTTCGAGGACGTAGTACGCGCGGTCGCCGCCGAAACCGGCGGGGCGGTCGAGGGTGAGACCGGCGGTGGCGTACGGCTGGGCGAAGACGAAGCGGCTGACGGCGACGCCGAAGGCGAGGGTGGCCAGGGCCGTCGCGAGGCCGTGCCGGCGCAGCGCGGGCCGGCCGGTGAGCAGGCCGAGCGGCGCGGTCAGCAGGACGGCCAGCAGCAGGGCCGGGAGTCCGGGGACGGCCGGCAGGCCGGGGAAGCGGCCGGACGTGAGCAGCGCGGTGGACAGGGCGCCCAGTCCGGCGTACGCGGCCTGGCCCAGGGAGATCTGGCCGCCGCGCCCGGTGACGACCACCAGGGAGAGCAGCACCACGGCGAGCGCCGGTACCTGCACGGCGGTGCGCAGATCACCGCCCGCGAAGCCCAGGGGCAGCAGGAAGAGGATGCCGCAGACCAGCCAGGCGCGGCCGGCGTGGTCGGGCAGCCGGCCGGTGCGCAGGGCGGTCGCGGGGCCGTGCGGCGCGGCCGCCAGGGCGTGGGGGACGCCGAGGCCGCGCAGGGCCGGGGCGGTGGCCAGCAGGGCCACGACGAAGAGGTTGGCGCCGACGGCCTGGACGAGGGGTTCCAGGCTGCCGCCCGGGTGCAGCCGGGTGAGCTGGCTCTGTGCGACACCGATCCCCAGGGCCACGGCCACCGCCACCGGCAGGCTGCGCAGCCCGGCCGCCACCGCGACCGCCATCACCTCCATGACCAGCAGCGGCAGCCCGTACGGGTCCAGGCGCAGCAGCGGCGCCAGCAGCACGCCCGTCAGCCCGGCGGTGAAGGAACCGAAGGCCCAGCCGGCGGCGGCGACCCGGTCGGCGTCGATGCCGCCGAGGACGGCGAGCGGGCGGTTGTCGACGACGGCGCGCAGTTCACGTCCGAAGCGGGACCAGCGGGTGACGGCGGCGACCCCGGCGGCCAGGGTGACGGCGGTACCGAGCTGCGCCCAGGGGTCGTCGGGCAGCAGCGCGGGTGCGTCGGCGCGGGCGCCCGGGCCCCAGAGCAGGCTCGCGCCGCCGACCAGGAGGACGAAGACGCCGAGGGAGGCGACCAAGGTACGGGCCGGGCCCGCGCCGTGCACGGACAGGGGGCGGAAGACGGCGCGGTCCAGGACGAGTCCGAGGCCGGGGGCGACGACGAGGAGGGTGCCGGCGGCGGCGAGCGGCAGCGGCCAGTTCCAGCCGACCGCCAGCTGCCGCAGGACGTAGGCGCAGATCATGGCGACGGCGCCGTGTGCGAAGTTCAGGACGCCGGTGGCCCGGTAGGTGACGATCAGTCCGATGCCGGTGAGCGCGGCGGCGCTGCCCACCGCGAGTCCGGCCAGGGTGAGGTCGTACGTGAGGGAGCTCACCGGGCCGGGCCGGGGTGCGGGGGGTCCGGCTCACAGACGGGGCAGGGGGCCGGAGGGGGTGCGTCCGTTTCGGCCGGCGGGGGCCCGTCGCCGTAGGGCCGGGCGTCCGGGCGGCCGGCCACGAGTGGGCAGCCGGGCCGGTGCAGAAGCGTTCCGCCGGGAACGGTGAGCGGCGGGCCGGCGTCCGGTCCCTTCGGCTCGGCCACCGCCCCGCCCGGCTCCGGAGCCCCGCCCGCCCCCACCGCCGCGTCATCGCCCCCGTACGCCACCAGCAGCCCGTACAACTCCTCCACGCGCGCTGCCGCGAGCCCCTGGTCGCCGCGTGCCACCAGCACCGCACCCGCGATGATCAGCGCGGCCCCCGGGATCGAACAGGACGCCAGGAACGGGATCTGCCGCTCGGCGAACCGCTCGCCGGACATGCCGTACCAGCCCACCGCGCACAGCACCGCCCCGCCCGCCAGCGCCGCCCAGCCGCCCCACGGAGCCAGGCGCGCCCCGAACCGTGTTCGCGCGTTGCGCATCACGCCCCCTCGCGGCTTCCGGCGAATGCCTGCACTATGCCCTGTGGAGACAGCACCTAGAAGGCTTGTGCCAGACCGGCTCCGGGCGGTCGCGACGACAGGCGGTGGTGTACATGACGGTCCGTGGGGGGCGTGCACGGAGGGTTCCGGCGCTGGTGGCGGCGGTGCTGCTGGTGACGGCCGGGGCGGCGGGGTGCAGTGACGCCGAGGACAGCGGGCAGCGCGCGCCCAGCGGGGCGTCGTCCGGCCCGCAGGACACGGGTACGGGAACGGCGACCGCCGGTTCGCCGACGGCCTCCGGGTCCGGCCCGGCCGACCCGGCAGCCGCCGAGCGCGAGATCAAGGAGAACTGGCAGAAGTTCTTCGACCCGAAGCTGTCCAACGCCGAGAAGGCGAAGTACCTCCAGAACGGCGAGCAGCTCCAGCTGCTGCTGGAGGCGTTCAACGGCGACCAGCGGGGCCGGCAGGTCGCGGCGCGGGTGACCGCCGTACGGTTCACCTCGGCGACCGAGGCCGATGTGACGTACAGCCTCACCCTCAAGGGCGCCACCGCGCTGCCGAACGCCAAGGGCGCCTCCGTCTACCAGGACAAGGTCTGGAAGGTGTCGCTCAAGACCCTGTGCGCGCTGGTGAGCATGAGCGGCAATGCGGACGCGCCGGGCTGCTGAGGCGGCCGGTGCCGCCACGGTGGCACTGCTGCTGGCGCTGACCGCGGCCTGCGGCAGCAGGCTCCCGGAGAGCGACTTCGAACACCGCGGGACCGCGCCCGCCACCGGCGGCCCCGCGCATGAGCCGGTCGTCGTCGGGGTCATCACCAGCACGACGAGCCCGGTGGGCGGCGAGGCGTTCACCGGGCCACGGGACGGCGCGCTGGCGTACTTCGCGGACCTGAACGCGAAGGGCGGCGTCAACGGCCGGCCGGTGCGCGCGGTGACCTGCGACGACGGTGGCAGCGGTGTCGGCAACAACGAGTGCGTGCGCAGGCTCCTGACGGAGGACAAGGTGTTCGCGCTGGTCGCGACCACCGCGCTGGACTACGCGGGCGCGCCCCGGGTCTCCGCGGCGGGCGTGCCCGACATCGGGGGGCAGCCGGTCGGCGCCGCCTACGACACGTACCCCCACCTGTACGGGATCTACGGCAGTCAGGCGCCCCGGGACGGCAAGGCGGCGGGCTGGGGCGGGCGGCTGTACGGCGGCACGGAGGTCTACCGCTACTTCAAGCGCGTGCAGCGGGCCCGCAGCGCCGCCGTCGTCTCCTACAACCAGGCGGCGTCCGCCGCGTACGCCCGGCTGATCGTGCGCGGCCTGGAGGCCGAGGGGTACGAGGTGACCAGCGAGCAGGTCGACTTCGCGCTGCCCAACTTCCCCGCGGTCGCCGCCGGGCTGCGCGACCGGGGCGCCGATCTGGTCTTCGACGCGCTGGACACGCACGGCAACGCGCAGCTGTGCGAGGCGATGGACGCGGCGGGCGTCCGGCCCACCGCGAAGGTCACGAACGTACAGAACTGGTCGGACGCGGTCGCCAAGGACTACAAGGACTCGCCGGGCTGCCGCAACGCCCTGTGGGCCACCGGCGCCAGCCGCAACTACGACGATCCGGGGAACGGCCCGGGCGGCGCGGCGGTACGGGACTTCCGTGCCGGGATGGCCCGGTACGCCGAGGGGAAACCGCTGTCCCAGTGGCAGCTGGAGGGATGGGCGGCGGCGATGTGGTTCGCCGACGCGGCGCGCTCCTGCGGGCAGCGGCTCACCCGCGCGTGCGTGGAGCGCTTCGTCGGCCATGGCGCCCCCTACACCGCCCGTGGCCTGCTGCTTCCCGTCTCGTACCGGCCGCTGGCCGAACCGCCGGCCACCGACCGCACCTGTCTGTCGGTCGCCCGCTGGCGCGACACGGCGCGCGGCGGCCGGGGCGGCTGGGTCACCCAGGGCGACATGGACACCAACTGTTTCACCGTCCCCCAGCTGCCGTACCGGCCCTGAGAGCCGGTACGGCACCGCGTGTCCACCCTGTGGACACGGGCGCCACGGCGCGGCGAGCCGATGGCTGCACACCTCGTGACGGGACGGCCCGGGACGGCATAGCTTGTGGCGATACAGCACGGCACAGAACCGACGATCAACGGTTCGGGAAGGTTCCCTGACGCCGCTACCGATGTCCTAACTCTTTCGGAACAAGTTGGCCAAAGGCCTCAACCCGGAACCCGGGGCCGCGGTCTAACCGTTCAACGGGCGGACGACGGTACTCGTCCGCGGTGACCAAGGGACACGGGGACGGAATACGGGGACGCATGCACAGCTCATTCCTGATTCTCCATGCCCACGGCACCGGGGGTACGGTCCGCGCCGGCGCCCGGCGGACCCGGCCCCGCCCGGAGCACGGGGCGTACGCAACCAAGGACGCGGCGCAGGCCGCTGTGAGAGGGGTGCGGAGGGTATGAACGCGTCGACGCAACTGCCCGTGACGGGCGCCGGGACGGCCGGTCCCGAGACCGTCGCTCCCGTGCGGGCCGAGGCCACCGCCACGGACCCCGCCGACACGGACGCCACGGCCGCCGGCCGCGGTGCCCGCCCGGCGAACGGCTCCGCCCAGCCGCTCCGCGCGGACTGCATCGCCGACTCCGCGGGCGGCCTGACCTTCGACATCACCGCCCCGCAGGGCACCAGGCCGGTCTGGAGCGCGGCGCTGGTCCTCGGCCCGCGGGACGGCGGCGCCGACGAGGAACTGCGGCTGCCGCTCGGCCCGAACGGCTCCGGACGGCTGCGCGCCGTCCTGCCCAGCACCGTCGCGCTCCCCGAAGGCCGCTGGAACGCCTACGCCGACCTCGGGGACGGCCGCGGCCCGCAGCGGCTGCTGCCCGGCGTGACCGACCTGCGCTCCCTGGTGGACCGCCGCCCGCTGGCCGGGATCGGCCGGCTCGGCGTCCGCATCCCGTACACGACCAGGTCCGGCGCGCTCGCGCTGCGCAGCTGGCTGCGCGGACCGCACGCCGAGGCCGGGGACGTCCACGTCGACGCCGGCGGCGTGACGGTCGCGGGCCGTCTGTACGGCGCCGCGCTCGGCCCGGGCGCCCGCGCCGAGGCCACCACCCGCCACGGCGCCGCGGACGCCGACGGGCCGGTCTCCCGCATCACCGTCCCGCTCACCGGCGAGGGCCCCGACTTCGCCTTCACCCTGCCCTTCGGCCGGCTCGCCGAGCGCTGGGCGGGCGGCAGCGAGAGCTGGGACCTGTGGCTGCGTACGGCCGAGGAGGCCGAGCCGGTGCGGATCGCCCGGCTGCTCGACGACGTACCGGAGAAGGGGGAAGCCGTCAGCCACCCGGCGCTGTCCGTCGGCTGCCCGTCGGGGCGGCTGAGCATCGGCCCGTGCTACACCCGCGACAACGACCTGACGGTCCGGGTCACGGGCGCCGGGGCGGACGGGGCGGGTCCGGCAGATTTTTGACCGGGGCTCGTCAGACAGGACGCATAACACCGCATGCCGGGGGCACTCGGAGCAGCGGAGGTGCGATTCACATGGTTCCTGTTCTTCTGGTACTGCTTCTGGCATTGATCCTGTTCGGCGCGGGTTTCGCGCTCAAGGCACTGTGGTGGGTGGCCGTCGCGGTCCTGGTCGTGTGGCTGCTCGGCTTCCTGTTCCGTTCGACGAGCGCAGGCGGTGGTCGCACACGCTGGTACAGGTGGTGACGCCGGGTACCCGCGGACCGTAGCTGTCCGCATGTCCTGCCAGACTTCCCGGCATGTTGGAGACCTCGGCACGACTGCTGCGCCTGCTCTCTCTCCTGCAGGCACACCGCGAGTGGACGGGCGCGGACCTCGCCGACCGGCTCGGCGTGACTCCGCGCACCGTCCGCCGTGACATCGACCGCCTGCGCGAACTGGGCTACCCCGTCCACTCGGCCCCCGGCACCGCCGGGGGCTATCAACTGGGCGCGGGCGCCGAACTGCCACCGCTGCTCCTCGACGACGAGGAGGCGGTGGCAGTCGCCGTGGGGCTGCGCACCGCCGCGGCCGGCGGCGTCGAAGGCATCGAGGAGACCTCCGTACGGGCCCTGGCCAAGCTGGAACAGGTACTGCCGCACCGGCTGCGCCGCCGCGTCGGCGCCCTCAACGCCTTCACCGTCCCGATGCTCGGCCGCCCAGGTCCCCGGGTCGACGCCGCCGTCCTCACCGAGCTGGCCAACGCCTGCCGGGACAGCCGGCAGCTGCGCTTCGCGTACGCGCGCCACGACGGTACGGTCGGGCGCCGCACCGTGGAGCCGCACCGCCTGGTGTCCGCGCAGCGCCGCTGGTACCTCGTCGCCTGGGACGTGGACCGCGGGGACTGGCGGACGTTCCGCGCCGACCGCATCACCCCCACCCCGCCGCACGGCCCGCGTTTCACCCCGCGGAAAGGCCCGGCCGACGACCTTGCCGAGTACGTCTCGCGGGGCGTGTCCACCCACGCGTACGCCGAGCGGGCCACCATCCTGCTGCACGCCGGCGCCGAGGAGGCGGCCCAGCGGATCACCCCGTCCGACGGCGTCCTCGAACCGCTCGACGACCACCGCTGTCTGCTGCACACCGGCGCGCACCGGCTGGACGTCCTGGTGATCCACGTCGTGCTGATGGGCTTCGACTTCGAGGTGCGCGAGCCGCCGGAGCTGACGGAGCGGATACGGGAGGTCAGGGACCGGCTGACCCGGGCGCTGGACCCGGCTCCTTCGGGGACCGCCCCGGATCCTCCTGCGACGCCTGCGGCTGCTGCGACTCCGCAGGCTCCCGCGACTCCGCGGCGTCCGGCGGAGTGAGCCGCACGATGTCCGGATGGTGCAGGTCGAAGGCGGGCGACTCCGAGCGGATGCGCGGGATGGTCAGGAAGTTGTGGCGCGGCGGGGGGCAGGAGGTCGCCCACTCCAGGGAGCGGCCGTAGCCCCACGGGTCGTCCGTCTCGACCTTCGCGCCGTACTTCGCCGTCTTCCAGAGGTTGTAGAGGAACGGCAGCGTGGACAGGCCGAGCAGGAAGGCGCCGACGGTCGAGAGGGTGTTGAGCAGGGTGAAGCCGTCGGCGGCCAGGTAATCGGGGATCCGGCGCGGCATTCCCGCCACACCCAGCCAGTGCTGGACCAGGAAGGTGGTGTGGAAGCCGGTGAACAGCGTCCAGAAGTGCAGCTTGCCGAGCCGTTCGTCGAGCATCTTCCCGGTGAACTTCGGCCACCAGAAGTAGAAGCCGGCGAACATCGCGAAGACGACCGTGCCGAAGACGACGTAGTGGAAGTGGGCGACCACGAAGTACGTGTCGGTGACGTGGAAGTCCAGCGGCGGCGACGCCAGGATCACCCCCGTCAGCCCGCCGAACAGGAAGCTCACCAGGAACCCCACGGCCCACAGCATCGGCGTCTCGAAGGACAGCGAGCCGCGCCACATCGTGCCGATCCAGTTGAAGAACTTCACCCCCGTCGGCACGGCGATCAGGAACGACATGAACGAGAAGAACGGCAGCAGCACCGCGCCGGTCGCGAACATGTGGTGCGCCCACACCACCACCGACAGCCCGGTGATCGCCATCGTCGCGCCGATCAGCATCACGTAACCGAAGATCGGCTTCCGGGAGAAGACCGGGATGATCTCGGTGATGATGCCGAAGAACGGCAGCGCGATGATGTAGACCTCGGGGTGCCCGAAGAACCAGAACAGGTGCTGCCACAGCAGCGACCCGCCCCACTGCCCCTCGAAGACCACCGAACCGAAGCGCCGGTCCGCCTCCAGCACCAGCAGCGAGGCCGCCAGCACCGGGAAGGCGATCAGCACCAGGATCGAGGTGAACAGCACGTTCCAGGTGAAGACCGGCATCCGGAACATCGTCATGCCCGGCGCGCGCATCCCGATGATGGTGGTGAGGAAGTTGACGGAGCCGAGGATGGTGCCGAAGCCGGAGAGCGCCAGCCCCATGATCCACATGTCGGCGCCGATGCCGGGGGAGCGGACCATCGAACTCAGCGGGGCGTAGGCGGTCCAGCCGAACTCCGCACCGCCGGTCGGCGTCAGCAGACTGCCCAGCACGATCAGGCCGCCGAAGAGGAACAGCCAGTACGAGAGCATGTTCAGCCGCGGGAACGCCACATCGGGCGAGCCGATCTGCAACGGCATGATCTCGTTGGCGAAGCCCGCGAAGGCCGGGGTGGCGAACAGCAGCAGCATGATCGTGCCGTGCATCGTGAACGCCTGGTTGAAGTCCGAGTTCGTCATGATCTGCAAACCCGGGCGGGCCAGCTCGGCCCGCATCAGCAGCGCCAGCAGGCCGCCGATCAGGAAGAAGCCGAACGCGGTGATCAGATAGAGGTGGCCGATCTTCTTGTGGTCGGTGGTGGTCAGCCAGGTCACCACGACCGCGCCGGGCCGCCGCGCCCGCACCGGCCCCGGGCCCGCCTCCACGGTGTCCGTACCCATCTGCGCCACCTCGTTCGCCAAGAAGCCCGGCAGCGGCCGGCGGACCGGTGCGGCCGGAAGTCGTCAGGGACGTGCTAAGGGACGTGCTAAAGGACGTGCTCGGACTCAGGCCATGATGGCCGTACGGGCCCGGTCGCGCGAGGGGGTGTGCGCAGCGCGGCCGGATCATTGCGGCGGGCCGCGGCGCGCCGCCGCGGTGCTCACTCCCTGGGCAGCAGCGGGCCCAGCGGCCCGAGGTCGAGGTTCAGTTCGTCCTTCCCGATGCCGTACCGCTCGCACAGCTCGCCCATCCGCCGCTCCAGCAGCATCAGCGTCAGGCCGATCCGCTCCTCCTGGTCCTCGGACAGATCGCCCTGGTCGACGCGGCGCAGCGCCTGCCGTTCCATGAGCTGGTGCAGCAGCTCCACCACCGTCAGCACGAGCCGCACCAGGTCGCGCTCCACGGTGTCCTCGTCCAGTTCCACACGCCGGCTCACGGCGCCACCTCCTCCTCGGCTTCCTCGGACCTCATCAGTCCAACTCCTCGAACGGCGAGGGAACGTCGGCGTTGACCGAGCTGATCAGGGCCCGCAGATCGATCCGTACGAGATCCACTTCGGCGATGCGCAGGGTGAGGTCGCCCGCGATCACCGCGCCGCCGCCCAGCAGCCGGTCCAGCAGGTCGACCAGCGCGATCTGCCGTTCGGCCAGCGGGTTGTCCGGCTGCGGACCGGCCACCGGGGATGTCATACGGCACCGGTCCCGGTGTCCCCGCCCGCCTCCGGGGGCTGCGGCGGCTGCGCGAAGGAGTACGGCGCCCACGGCCCGGTCAGTTCGATCCGCACCCCCGGGCTGCGGTCCGCCAGCTCGCCGACCAGACCCGCGAAGGCACCGGCCTGTTCGCGCGGGATCAGGTAGGCGCCGTTGAGCACATTGCGGCCGCTGACACCGGACAGCCGGGCGTCCTGCGGGCGGTGCAGCCGGCTGCGCTCGGCGAACTTGTCCAGCGCCTCGTGCGCGGCGCGGGCCAGCTCGTCGGCGCGCCGCTGGTTCTGCTCCTGGGCCTGCCGGTGGGCGAGCCGCCGGCGCAGGAAGTCACGGCCCGAGCCGTCGGCGGGCGCCTGGCGGGCCGAACCGCCCGCGGGCACGGCGGGCTTGGCGGTCCCGGCGTCCTCGACGTACGCCTTGACACCCCACTCCATCCGGCCGTCCAGGCTCACCAGCGCGCTCAGGAACTCCTCGGTGCGCTGCGCGAGGACCTGCCGGACCCCGCGCGTGTCGCGGTGGACCGTCACCAGGCGCAGCGGCAGCACACAGAACTCCGCGGCCGCGGTGTCCACCACGCTGCGGTGCGCCCGGGCGGTCCGCTCCAGCCACGCCATGTCCTCCAGGTGGGCGCGGAGCGCCTCCTCCTCGAAGTCGGCGGCGGGCACCCGGGAGACCAGGGCGGCGAGCGCGCCCTCCGTGACGGTCTCCACGGGTGCGTCCGCCACGCCGAGCAGGCCGTCCGGCGGTCGGCAGCCGGCCCGGGCGACGGCGTAGGTGTACATCAGCTCGGCGCCGTGCGTACTCAAGTGATCTCCTCTCGGGACTCCTGCTCGCCCTCCAGGGCGGCGATCCGCTCGCGCAGCCGCTCGTTCTCCTGGGCGAGTTCGCGGCGCCGGGCACCGGAGGACAGCGTCGGGTCGTCGCGCCACCAGTCGATGCCCATCTCCTCCGCCCGCTCGACCGAGGCCACGATCAGCCGCAGCTTGATCGTGAGCAGCTCGATGTCGAGCAGGTTGATGCGGATGTCACCGGCGATCACCACGCCCTTGTCCAGGACGCGTTCGAGGATGTCGGCGAGGTTGGCGCCGCCGTTGGAGGAGCCGTAGGGGGACGGGACCTGGGAACTCATCGGGCCGGCTCCGGCTCCCGCTCGTACTCGGCGTCCTCCTCGTCCGCCGGTTCCTCCTCCTCGTCGACGGGCTCGTCGTCCGCCGCCTCGCCGTCCGCGGGCTCCTCGTCGTACGCGTCCGCGGCGTCCTCCTCGTCGGCGTCCTCGTCCTCGTACGCGTCCTCGGGCTCGTCCGCCTCGGCGTCCTCGGCGTCGGCGTCCTCGTCCTCGTACGCGTCCGCGGCGTCGGTCTCGTCGGCGTCTGCGGCTTCGTCGGCGTCTTCGGCTTCCTCGTCCTCGTACGCGTCCGCCGGCTCCTCGTCACGGGAGTCACCGGAAGCATCGGAGTCACCGGAACCGTCGGAGTCACCGGTGTCGCCGGACTCCTCCTCGTACGCGTCCTCGGACGGCTTGCCCGCGCCCGCGGCGCTCTCGGTGTCCCGCTCCTCGCGGTCCTCCTCCTCGCGCTCCACGGCCTCGTCGTGGCTGACGACGACCTCGCCGTCGCGGATCTCACCGCGCCACTCGCCGGTCGCCTCGCCCCGCATCATCACGAAGCGGCGGTAGTTCTTCAGGTCCAGCCGTGCGCGGCGGCCCTGCGCCCGCCAGATGTTGCCGGTCTTCTCGAACAGGCCCTTGGGGCAGTACTCGATGACCAGCAGGACGCGGGTGAGGTTGGCGGCCAGCTCGTGGAAGGTGACGACGCCCTTGAGCGTGCCCTTGGCGCCCTCGGAGGTCCAGCTGATGCGCTCGTCGGGGAGCTGCTCGGTGGTGTGCGCCTTCCAGCTGCGGGTCGACCAGAAGACCTTGGCGCGCCAGTTGGACTCGGTGTCGTCCGTGGACTCCACCCCCTGCACCCCCTTGGCGAAGGTGCTGAACTCCTGGAACTGCGTCCACTGGTTGTACGCCTCGCGCACCGGCACGCCGACGTCGACGTCCTCGCTGATCGTGACGAATTTGCCCTTGCCGCCGCCGCCCTTGCGTCCGCCGCCGAGCTTCTTGAAGGCGCCCTTGACGGAGTTCTTGGCGGTGTCCTTGACCGCCCCCTTGAGGGTGTCCTTGATCACCGGGCCGATCAGGCTGTCGCTGCGGCCCTCGGCCACGTCCGTGAGCCGGGTGGTGGCCTCGCCGAGCCGCTTCCCGGTGGCCACCAGCAGGCGCTGGGCCTGTGCGGCGGCGAACGAGACGGCCTCCTCCTTGAGGCGGTCGACGGCCGGGTTGCCGGCCACGCTCTCCTTGACGGCGGCCATCGGGCCGCCGGACCTGGTGTCAGCCACGGCTCTCGCCTCCGCTCCGGCGGGTGGTGGAGCGGGCCGTCTTCTTCGCGGCGGACGCGGTCTTCCTCGGCGCGGCGGCCGCCTGCTTCGCGGGCCGTTTGCGCTGGTCCGATGTGGTCTTGGTGCCGGACTTGGCGCCGGTCTTGGCCGGGGTCTTCGAGGAGCGCGCGCCCGCGCCGCGCTTCTCGGCGGCGCCGCGTCCCGCGCTCCCGGACTTCCGCGAGCCGCTGCCGCGGCTTCTCGACGAGGTCTCCTCCTCGCCGCCGTCGGACGCTTCCTCGTCGTCCCGTCCGCCGCCGGCCACGCCGCGTACGGTGTCCGCGGCCTTGCCGCCGACCTCGCCCGCGTCCAGCCGGTCGCGTACGTTCAGGGTCCGCTCGTGCAGGCTGTCCGCCAGGGAGTCGAGGCGCTTGGTGACCAGTGCGCCGGTCGCCGCCTTGCCCACACCCTTGAGGTCGCCGCGCAGCTGTTCGCGCAACTCCTTGAGCTGCGGGTTGGCGGCTATCTGGTCGTTGACCAGGGAGACCAGTTGCTGCGGGCTGAGGTTCAGGCGCTTGCCCAGGACCATGCTGCCGATACCGATGGCGAGCTTGGCCTTTTTGGTGCGGCCGAGCAGATAGCCTCCGGCGACGGCCAGCACCAGTGCCGGCCGGTTCTTCATGTCGGTGATCTCCTCATGTCAGTCGCTTCCGTCCGCCGTCCTGTTCGGGACCGGGCGTCCGGCGCGATGCTTCCCGGGGATCTCGTGCTGTCCGGGTCGGTGATGTCCTTGCGGTACGGGGGCGGAGCCTGCCGCCCCCCGGGGTGCGGCGCGGGGGCCGGGGCGGTCACGCCTCGGACTGCCGGCGCCGCAGTTCCTCCAGCCGGTCCAGCAGCGCGTCCTCGCGCCGGTCGAACTCGGCCTCGTCGATCTGCCCGTTGTCCAGCTGTTCCGCCAGTTCGCGCAGTTCGCGCTGGACGACGGCCGGGTCGTAGTACTGCCGCTCGGCCTCGGTGAGGACCTGCCGCAGCACCCAGCCGGTCCCGCGGACGGGAGCGGCCGGGAGCAGCAGCAGTTCCTTGATCAGGCCCATCGGTCACTCCGCGGCGGCGGACTCTAGCGGGCGGACGAAGCTGTACGGCGGGAGCGGCCCGTTGACCAGCAGCTCCAGGTGCGGGTGGTCGGTGCCGAGCCGGTCGGCGGCGTCCAGGAAGGCCGCCGCGTCCTCGCGCCGCATCAGGAAGGACAGGTTCACCAGCCAGCCGGCGCCCTCGGGCCCGGGGCAGGACTGCTCCGCCTTCGGCGTGAGCGCCGACTCCACGGTGTGCGCGTCCGCGACCTCGCGGGCCCGTACGGCGTTGGCGACCAGCTCGCCCAGGCGCAGCTTCTCCTGGTACGCGCCGCCGCCGGCGGCCTGGTTGGCCTCGTTGAGGGCGCGGATCTCCGGCTCCTCCGTCAGCACCCGCCGCAGCACTTCCTCCTCGCGGTGGGCGGCCTTGACGTTGTACTCGACCCGTCCGTTGAGGTCGTCCAGCTGCGCCTTGTAGTGCTCGGCGTGCTCGGCCAGGACGTCCTGGACCGCTTCGTCGTTGTCGGACAGCGAGCCGAAGCGCAGCGGCAGTACCGCTCCGTCCGCTCCGGCCTCGGTCAGTACGTGCTGATGGGCGAGCAGGTCACGGCGCTTGGGCCGCAGCTTGTCGGGGCAGTCGCTGACGATCGCCGCCAGTTCGCCCTGGCGCACGACGCGGACCGGGCGCGGCGGGTCGCCGATGCCCAGGATCTCCTGCTCGGGCTTCGGGTGGTCGGCGCGGGCGATGCCGTAGACGTACGTGCTCACTCGCTCTCCTCCTTCTTACGGGAGGCGGTGCGCCGCGGCCTGCGCTGCGGCTCGCCTTCGCTCTCGCCCTTGTCCCGCCCCTGGCCGATCGCCTCGGCGAAGGTCTCGGCCGCGCCGGAGAGCGCGCCCTTGGACTTGCCCTTGGCGCCGGACTCGGTGACCTGGCCGACCACGTCGGGCAGGCCGGGGCTCTTGTTGGCGCCGGTCTCCAGGTCGAGGCGGTTGCAGGCCTCGGCGAACCGCAGGTAGGTGTCGACGCTGGCCACCACCACACGGACATCGATCTTGAGGATCTCGATACCGACCAGTGAGACGCGGACGAACGCGTCGATCACCAGGCCGCGGTCGAGGATCAGCTCCAGTACGTCGTAGAGGCCACTGGTGCCGCCCCCGCCCCCGGACTGCTGTTGTGCCGGGACAACGGTCATGACTGTGGTCTTCCTCTCGCACGCTCGTAGCGGCTGACGCGCCGATAGCCCGTGAGCATGCCGTCCGGGTCGAGCGAGACCTCGTACAACGCCATGAGGCTCATCGTCTCGGGTACCCGGGCGAGCTCCAGCACCTCGGTCTCCAGGACCCAGCCGTCCTCGGTCCTCTCGAACCGGGACACGGTCTCGGGGGTCAGTCCGGTCAGCTCGGCGAGCTGTTCCCGGGCCGACCGCAGGAGTTCCGGTGCGCTGGGGCGGGCGGACGCCGCTCGTCGGTTGTTGCTCTTGTCCGGTGTGTTCGCTGTGTTGTCTCCCATGGGCTCCTCGGCATCAGCGAGTACCGCACCGCGGTGGACTCAAACCCGCCGACCGGCACGGATGCGTGCGAAATATGCTGCGGCGGCGTGCCGTCGGCCCATTTCCGGGATCCCGGAAACCGTAAAAACAAAGGAATGAACGGCTGCTGACGGGGAATTAATTCCGGCCCGTTCCGGAGAGCGCCACGGCGGTCGCCGGCCACCGATCAAGGCCGAAATCAGACCGTCCGCGATTCCCACCCGGTTGGTGCAGTGCCCGGCTCGTACGGGTGACGGAATCGGAGGCAAACACGCGCGGTCACGCTGTGACAGAAGTGTGACCAAGGGGGGACCGGGCGGGTACGCGCGTATGGCACCCCGGCCCTTCCACCTGCTGTGCGGTGCGCCTACGGTGGCTGCCATGGCACCCGTACCGAACTCCCCTTTCGAACCCGACGACGACCCCGAGGCCTATGTCGGGCTGGCGCAGGAGACCGCCGAGGAGCGCGCCCGCGCACGCGGCTGGAGCACGGTCCGCTCCCTGGCGCCGGGCTCGATCATCACCATGGAGTACCTGGGGGGCCGGCTGAACTTCGAGGTCGAGGACGGGTCCGTGACCCGCAGCTGGAAGGGCTGAGCGGCCGGCCGCGGCCCCGGCCGGGCGGACGCGGACCCCGGCGGACAGGGACGGAACGGCCTGCGGCAAGGCGACGGCCCCGGCGCTCCAGGAGGCGCGGCCGGGGCCGTCGGCCGCGCGGGGGAGAGGCTGTGCGTACCGTCCCCGCGGGTCGTGGCGGCGGTCAGCTGCCGCCGGTACGGCCGCGGACCGGGGCCGGGGCCAGCGGCGCGGTGCGTGGCGCGCGGTCGGCGTGCGGCGGGCGCCGGCTGCCGGTCGGCGTGACCGGGGTGCGCTCGGAGCGGACCGTGTGCGGCCGCGCCGGGTGGTGCGGCCGGGTGTCCGCGGCGCGGGCGGCGGTGCCGGGGCGCGCGCCGCCCATCGTGTCCCGGACCAGCACCTCTTCCTCGGGCGCCGGCCGCGGCGCGGACAGGCCGGAGCGGGCGTGGGCCGGGGCGAGCGGTGCGGGCACCGGCGTACGGCGGGTGCGCAGCCGCAGCCACAGGTCCGTCAGCCGGGTCTCGGCCCACTCCACGCCGGGCTCGAACCACGGCAGCGCGAGCAGGACCAGCAGTCCCGCGGCCCAGCCGAGCAGCACATCGCTGACCCAGTGGGTACCGAGGTAGACGGTGGTCATGCCGACACCGAGGGCGCCGAGCGCGGCGATCACGGACAGTGCCCGGCGGCGCAGCGGCGTGGTCGCCAGGTAGGCCAGCACGCCCCAGGTCACGACGGCGTTCGCGGTGTGGCCCGAAGGAAATATATCGCCGCCCAGCCACATCTCGTTGGCGCCGATGGTAGTCGCGTAGTGCGGGCCGAGCCGGCCCATGCCCAGCTTGGCGGCGCCCGCGGTGATGTTGAGCAGCAGCAGCGAGGTGCCCAGCACCAGCAGCGGGTGCAGGTTCTTGGTCCGCCAGCAGCGCCAGCCCAGCCAGGCCGCCACGGCGACCGCGGTGGGGCCGCGCTGGCCCAGGACCACGAAGTAGTCCAGGAAGGCGTGGATCTCCGGCCACTGCTTGTACGGCCGGAAGAGCATGGCCTGCCAGTCGAAGGTGACCAGCCATGAGGTGGCGAGCACACCGGCCACGATCGCCACGTACACCGCGAGCGTGCCCCCGAACAGCCACCAGCGGGTCCGGGTCATGCGTGACGGCGGGCGGTCGGGCGGGTGCTCCTCCATCTGGTCGAGCTTGTCATCGGTACGCACTCAATCGACGTTACCGCGTGTGATGTCGGTGCTTGGTCAAACTGTGAGCTTTGTAATGACGATGTGATGTGCAATCTGTCTCAATCGCGACTTTGGCCAGGGATTTTCGGAAGGAATTCAACAGCCGCCGGAACAGTTCCGGGAGGGGTGTCGGAGGGTGACCGCACAGGGCCCTTTCCAATTCGCCGACGGAGTTTATCGCCGATTCGCGCGGGTGTCGCGGCAGGTTTCCCGGGCAGGCCGTTACGGAAGGGAATCCTCCGTTCTACGGCGGACCCGAACCGTTCAGCCAGAACGCCCCGTACACCGCCGACCCCGCGCTGACCAGGACCGTCACCGTCCAGGCCCACGCCGGACGCCACCGCGCCAGCCCCGCGGCGAGCGGCAGCAGCAGCGGATAGGCGGGCATCATCAGCCGCGGCTTGGAGCCGAAGTACCCCTTGGCCGTCAGCGCCAGCAGCAGCACGACGCCGCCGTAGACGAGCAGCGGCAGCGGCTGCCCCCGGCGCGCGCCCACGACATGGAGCCACACCACGAGCGCGACACCGACCAGCAGCCCGAGGCCCGCCGGAAAGCCGAGGTCCCACAGGAACGAGGCGAAGGCCGCGCCGCCGTCGAAACCGTTGCCCCAGCCGCCCTGGACGTCCAGGTACGCCGTGGGACGGCCTTCCCGGGCGCCGACCCAGAGGACATAGCCGCACCAGCCCAGCGGCGCCAGCAGCACGCCGGACAGCATCCGCCGGTGCCGGCTCCAGCGCGGGCCGCCGCCCGGCGGGCGGTCCCGCCACAGCGTCACCGCCGCGGTGATCCACACGGCCGCGACCGCCGCGGCCCCCACCGGCCGGGTCAGCCCCGCCAGCGAGGCCAGCACCCCCGCGGTCACCCACCGCCCGGTCAGTACGCACCACACACTCCACGCCGCCAGCGCGGTGAACAGTGACTCCGAGTACGCCATCGACTGCACGATCCCCACCGGCAGCGCCGCCCACAGCGCGGCCAGCGCCACCCCGGCCCGCGGCCCGTGCAGCCGCTCACCGGTCAGGTACAGCGCCCCGGCGGCCGCGAGCGACGCGAGCCAGGACACCAGCAGCCCCGCGTCGGCCGCGGACAGCGACGTCACCGCCGACAGTCCCCGCTCCAGCCACGGCAGCAGCGGGAAGAACGCCAGGTCGGAGTGGACGCCCCCGTCGGCCGGCCGGACGCTGTAGCCGTACCCCTGCTCGGCGACCCGGGCGTACCAGAGGGAGTCCCAGCGGGCGCTGAGCAGCGTGTGCCAGCTCTTGCCGTGCGCGGCGGACCAGACGGCCAGGACGACGAGCCCCAGCGCCCGGATCCCGGCGTACGCGAGCAGGGCCGGGGCGGCCCGGCGCAGCGCCGGGAGCACCCGGCGGCCCCGGCCGGAGCCGGTCCGCTCCGGAACGCGGAGGGGGGCAAGATCGTTCATCAGGCCGATTATCCCGTGGCCGGAGTCCGCCGTCCGTCAGCGGGTATGGGAACCGCCGAGCCCTGCGATGAGCGTCTCATCGTGGGGTGAGCCACGCGTCACGTCACGCGACTCGCGTAGTCTGACGTCTCAACTCGCCCGTCCGACGGTTCGCCGGAGCGTTTCCCGCTTCCCGGCACGCGGCCGCGAGAGCATGACAGGAGGTACGCGAATGTCCGGGACGACCACGTCCGGCAGCGAGCGGACGGCGGGTGTTCCCCGGCATGGAGGTGGCGGCGCAGGCCGCTGGACCGTTCTGGTCGTGCTCTGCGTCAGCCTGCTGTTCGTCGCGCTGGACACCACCATTCTGTACGTGGCGGTGCCCTCGGTCACCGAGGACCTGCGCCCCGGGCCGGTGGAACTGCTGTGGATCGTGGACATCTATCCGCTGATCGCGGCGTCCCTGCTCATCCTCTTCGGCACGCTCGGCGACCGAGTGGGCCGGCGCCGCATCCTGCTCCTGGGGTACGGCCTGTTCGGCGCGGCCTCGGCCGCCGCCGCACTGGCCCCCGACCCGCAGATCCTCATGGTCGCCCGCGCCTTGCTCGGCATCGGCGGCGCGATGATCATGCCGGCGACGCTGTCGATCCTGCGCCAGGTCTTCCCCGACCGGCGCGAACGGGCGGTCGCCATCGG
Organism: Streptomyces sp. NPDC052496; assembly: GCF_040679095.1. Taxonomy (NCBI): domain Bacteria; kingdom Bacillati; phylum Actinomycetota; class Actinomycetes; order Kitasatosporales; family Streptomycetaceae; genus Streptomyces; species Streptomyces sp. NPDC052496. The sequence goes on along the minus strand of NZ_JBFAUH010000018.1, from coordinate 178,351 downwards.
CGTGTGGAGCGCGGTGGCCGCCGTCGGCGCCGCCGTCGGACCGGTCCTCGGCGGCTTCCTCGTCGAGAACTTCTGGTGGGGCTCGGTCTTCCTCATCAACATCCCGATGATGGCGGTCATGGCCCTGATAGGCCGCTGGCTGCTCCCGGAGTCCCGGGGTGAGCGCAACGGCCCCTGGGACACCGTCGGCGCCGTCGTCGCGGCGCTCGGCGTGCTCGGCGTCGTCCTCGGCGTCAAGCGCATCGGCAGCGGCGAGGCCCTGCTCGGCCCGACCACGCTGGGCTCCCTCCTCGCCGGCACCCTGCTGCTCATCGTCTTCGTACGGCGCCAGCGCAAGCGCGAGCATCCGCTCATCGACATGCGGCTCTTCGCCCGCCCGGCGTTCGGCACCTCGGTGGGCTGCATCGTGCTGGCGATGCTCGCCCTTGTCGGGCTCCAGCTCATAGCCGTGCAGTACCTCCAGCTCGTCCTCGGCCTGAGCCCCCTGGAGACCGGCCTGCGGATGCTGCCGCTGGTCTTCGCCGCGATGGCCGCCGGGCTGACCGGCTCGAAGGTCCTGCAGGCCGTCGGGCCCCGGGTGATGGTCTCGCTCGGCTTCGTCCTGACCGCGGCCGCGGTGCTCTGCCTGACCGCGATGGACGAGACGGACCGCCCCTGGCTGCTGATCCTGGGCTTCGTGCTGCTCGGCTTCGGCTTCCAGAGCACCCTGTTCGGTGCTTACGAGTCGATGCTCAGCGAGGCCCCCGCGGACCAGGCGGGCGGCGCCGCGGCCATCGGCGAGACCTCCTACCAGCTCGGCGCCGGCATCGGCGTGGCCCTGCTCGGCAGCGTCATGAACGCGGCCTACGCGCCGGGGCTGGCCCATGTGGACGGTGTCCCGGAGCGGGCGGCCGCCTCGGCCGCGCACTCGCTGGGCGAGGCGTACAAGGTCGCCTCCTCGCTCGGTGGCACGGCGAAGTCGGTGCTGCGCGACACCGCGCAGGACTCCTTCGTGCACGGGCTGCACGTCACGCTGGTCACCAGTGCCGTACTGCTGCTGGTCGGCGCGGCCATCGCGCTGCGCCTGCCGCGGCGGGCCGCGGAGGCGGGGGACCGGGCGGACGGGGACGGCACGCACTGCGGCACGGAGCCGGCGCGCGCGAATTCGGGGCGGTAGCGGAGCGGGGAGCGCGCGGGGCGCGCCCACCCGGGGGCTCTTGCCGCCGCGCCACGGCCGGCCGTAACGTCGGACCCGGATAACTAACACCGCTAGTTTTTGTGCGCGCGCAGCTACCGGAGGCCCCGCCATGTCCGCACCCCCGTCCTCGCAGCTCCCGCCCTTCGACGCGGCCGACCCGCTGGGCCTGGACGACCTGCTCTCCGACGAGGACCGCGCGGTACGCGCCACCGTCCGCCAGTGGGCCGGCGACCGGGTGCTGCCGCACATCGCGGAGTGGTACGAGCGCGGCGAGCTGCCCGGCATCCGTGAGCTGGCCCGCGAGCTGGGCTCGCTCGGGGCCCTCGGCATGGCGCTGACCGGGTACGGCTGCGCGGGCGCCTCGCACGTCCAGTACGGCCTGGCCTGTCTGGAGCTGGAGGCGGCCGACTCCGGCATCCGCTCGCTGGTCTCCGTACAGGGCTCGCTCGCCATGTACGCGATCTGGCGCTTCGGCTCCGAGGAGCAGAAGCAGCGCTGGCTGCCGGAGATGGCGTCCGGCGAGACCATCGGCTGCTTCGGCCTGACCGAGCCGGACCACGGCTCCGACCCGGGCGACATGCGCACCCACGCCAAGCGGGACGGCACCGACTGGGTGCTGACCGGCCGCAAGATGTGGATCACCAATGGGTCGGTGGCCGGTGTCGCCGTGGTCTGGGCGCAGACCGACGACGGCATCCGCGGCTTCCTCGTCCCGGCGGACACCCCCGGTTTCTCGGCGCCCGAGATCCGGCACAAGTGGTCGCTGCGCGCCTCGGTCACCAGCGAACTGGTCCTGGACGAGGTACGGCTGCCGGCCGACGCGGTGCTGCCCGGCGCCAAGGGGCTGGGCGGCCCGCTGCGCTGCCTGGGCCATGCCCGGTACGGCATCGTGTGGGGCGCGATGGGCGCCGCGCGGGCCAGTTTCGAGGCGGCGCTGGACTACTCCCGTACCCGTGAGCAGTTCGGCAAGCCGATCGGCGGCTTCCAGCTCACCCAGGCAAAGCTGGCCGACATGGCCGTGGAGCTGCACAAGGGCATCCTGCTCGCGCACCACCTGGGGCGGCGATTCGACGCGGGGCGGCTGCGGCCGGAGCAGATCAGCTTCGGCAAGCTCAACAACGTACGGGAGGCGATCGAGATCTGCCGGACGGCCCGGACGATCCTGGGCGCGAACGGGATCTCGCTGGAGTACCCCGTCATGCGGCACGCGACGAACCTGGAATCGGTGCTCACCTACGAGGGCACCGTCGAGATGCACCAGCTGGTGCTGGGCAAGGCGCTCACCGGTCTCGACGCGTTCCGGTGAGCGGGGCCCGGCCGGGCCCGGGGCGGCCGGCCGCCCCGGCCCCGGCCGGAACGACGCGCCCTCCCGGTGTGTCAGCTCTGGTTGAAGAAGCCGCCCTCGGCCCGGCGCCGGCCCGGCTCCCCGTTGAGGATCCGGTAGTCGGCCGGGGTGAGCAGGAAGACGCGCGTGGCGACCCGCTCGATGGAGCCGCGCAGCCCGAAGGTCAGCCCGGCCGCGAAGTCGACCACCCGCTTGGCGTCGGAGGACTCCATCGCGGTCAGGTTGACGATGACGGGGATGCCGTCACGGAACAGCTCCCCGATGGCGCGGGCGTCCCCGAAGCCCTCCGGGGTGACGGTGGCGATGCGGGTGCCCTGGTCCTGGGCGCTGTCGTCGGTGACCTGGACGCGCGGGTCGGTCACCCAGGGGCTGTTCCCGGTGCTGCCGGGCTCGGACCCCTCGGCGTAGTCGTCGTCGTAGTAGCGCTCGTCATCGTTGTCGTCGACGAGGCCCAGCCAGGCGCTTGCCTTGCGTACCGATCCCATTGACGCCTCCTCTCACCCGCGGTCTGTGTGTCCGCACCTCTATCGTCGTCCATGATGCGGATGCTCTGCCAAGTGGATAGCCGCCGCACGGGGGGTTCGTGACACATCTGGTGCAAAGAGGGTGGCATGGCGTCAGAACTGGGAAGAGTCGCGGGAACTGACCGTGTGAAGGCTGTCACATCGAGTGTCGGAACGTCCAGTGGCGGACCGGTACCCGATCGTTCTTGCATCCAAACCGGACAGAATACGAACCGCCCGTGTGCGGACGATGTCCCGTTCTGCCCCGTACGGGGGGTCAGGTGAACCCGGCCGGCCGCAGGGCAGGGGCGCGACGTTGACGACGGCGGCCCGGCGGCGCCGATGCCGGACTTTGTCGACAATCGGCGCTGCCGGGAACCGTGCGGTGTTCCGGAGCGCATGGGCACGCCGGGACGGGGCAGACGGGGAGCGAGGGTGAGGCGTGGAACGAGGATGAGACGCGGAGCGAGAGCGGGGCGAGGGGAAGGTGCGCCGGTGGACGCGGGTGTGTGAAGACGCGGCGGACGGGAGGAGGTGCCGCGGGCGGCCCGGCCGGAACGGCGACGGGCGGGCAGGGGGTCAGCTCAACAGGACGACGACCACACACGACCGAAGTCGATGTGGTCCCGGGTGACCAGCCACTGCCGTGAGTCCATGCGCCAAGTGGAACAGGCATCCGGTTTCCCGTCAACCACGGCATGCTCCGCTGCCCACAGTCCGGACAGCCTTGACAGCGGGGTGCCGCGGCCGCATAGCCTCAAGGATCGGCCGTGCTGAGGGGCGCGGTCCGGTACCGGCCTGCGGGCTCCGTGTGTGAAGACGCTCAACTCCCAGTGGGAACACTGCGTCCACGGAGCCTTCACGCATGTCTGCGACCCACCACGCGCTGTACGCCCCGCCGCCCCCGCGGCCCCGTCCTCCCTCGCCCCGCCCGGCGGTCGTCCTCGTCGGCGCGGGCCCACGCGGCACCGGCCTGATCGAGCGCATCGCCGCCAACGCCCCCGAGCTGTACGGCGACGCGCCCCTGGACCTGCACCTGGTCGACCCGTACCCGCCGGGCGCCGGACGGGTCTGGCGCCGCGACCAGTCCCCGCTGCTGTGGATGAACTCGACGGCCGAGGACGTCACCATGTTCACCGACGAGTCCGTCGAGCTGCGGGGGCCGGTACGGCCAGGCCCCTCGCTCGCCGAGTGGGCCGGCCGGGTGCGCGCCGGGGAGATCCCGGTGCCCGGCGAACTCGCTGAAGCCGTACGCGGGTTAGGGCCGCGGGGGTTCGCCGGGCGGCAGGTGCAGAGCGCCTACCTGGAGTGGGTGTACGCGCAGGCGGTGACCGCGCTGCCGGAGGGCGTCGCGGTGCACGAGCACCGTCGCCGCGCGGTACGGGTCGCGGGCCCGCGCGGCGGCCGGCAGCAGGTGTGGCTGGAGGGCTGCTCCACACCGCTCGCCGCCGACCTCGTCGTCCTCGCCCTCGGCCACCTCGACGCCCAGCCGCCGCCCGAGCAGCGTGACCTCGCCGCCTTCGCCGCCCGCCACCACTTGGCCTACCTGCCGTCCGGCTTCACGGCGGACGCCGACCTGGACGGCCTGGTCCCCGGCGAGCCCGTCCTCGTACGCGGCTTCGGACTGGCCTTCGTCGACCTGATGGTGCTGCTCACCGAGGGGCGCGGCGGCGCGTACGGGACCGGGCCCGGCGGGGAGCCGGTGTACCGGCCGTCGGGCAAGGAGCCGGTCCTGTACGTCGGTTCGCGGCGCGGCGTCCCGTACCACTCCAAGATCGGTTACCCCTGGCAGGGCGAACGGCCGCCGCTGCCGCGCTACTTCGGGCCCGCGCAGGTGGACGAACTGCTCGCCCGGCCCGGCGGCTACGACTTCCGGCGCGACGTCTGGCCGCTCATCGCCAAGGAGCTGGGCCACGCCCACTACCACCGGCTGTTCACCGCCCACCCGGAGCGGGTCCGCGCAGACCGGGCCGCCTTCGAGGAGGAGTACGCGGCGGCCGAACCGTTCGGCGCCGGCCTGCGGGCCCTGGTCGCCGCCGCCGTCCCCGACCCCGCCGACCGCCTCGACCTGGACGCCCTCGACCAGCCGCTCGCAGGCGTCCGGCACGCCGACGCGGACGCCCTCCAGGACGGGCTGCGGCGCTGCATCGAGGCCGACCTCGCCCGCAGACACGACCCCGCGCACAGCCCCGACCACGCCGTCTTCCTCGCCCTGCTGTCGGTGTACGGGCAGCTCGTACGGCTGGGGGACCACGGCCCGTGGTGGCACGGCTTCTTCAGCCACCTCGCCTCCGGGCCGCCCGGACCACGCCTGCGGCAGCTGCTCGCCCTGTCCCGCGCCGGGGTGGTGCGCTTCCTCGGCGCCGGTACCACCGTCACCGCCGATGCGGAGCGCGGTGCGTTCGTGGCCCGGAGCGAGAGCGTGCCGGGCCTGCGCGTCGAGGCCCGCGCGCTGGTGGAGGCGCGGATCCCGCAGCCCACCGTCGCGTGCACGAAGGACGCCCTGCTGCGCGGCCTGTACGAGGACGGTGCCGCCGCCACCCGCAGCGGCCTGCTCGCCGTCACACCTGGCGACGGCCGGGTGCTGGACCGCTCCGGACAGCCGCACCCCCGCCGCTTCGCGCTCGGCCCGCACACCGACGCCCGCGCCTCCGGCGCCTTCGCCCGGCCCCGTACCAACGCGCCCGCCTTCCGGCAGAACGACGCCACCGCGCGCGCCCTGCTGCGCTTCCTGCGCGAGCACGCCGTACCGGAACCGGCCGGCTGCCGGTCCCGCTGAGCATCCCCACGGCAGCCCGCCCCCTACGTGAACAGCGACGAAAGGCCGTCACATGACCCTGCCCCCCTGCTCCCTGCGCCCCCTGCACCTCGCCTTCGCACTCGACGGACCGCCCCGCAGGGCCCGCCGCGGCTCCGAGGCCTACGACCCGGAGCACTACGTCCGGCTGGCCCGGCTCGCCGAGCGCGGCACCCTGGACTTCGTCACCCTCGGCGACTCCTTCGCCCGGCCGGGCCCGGACGCGCTCGCCGTGCTGGCCCGGATCGCGCCGCGCACCGGGCGCATCGGCCTGGTGCCGGCCGTCACCACCACCCACACCGAGCCGTTCCACGTCTCGACCGCCGTCAGCACCCTGGACTGGGTCAGCCGCGGCCGGGCGGGCTGGACCGTGGAGGTGTCCAGGACCCCCGCCGAGGCCCGGCTCTTCGGCCGCCGGGACGCCGCGCCCGCCGACGCGCTGTGGCGGGAGGCCGGCGAGGTCGCCGACGTGGCCGCCCGGCTGTGGGACAGCTGGGAGGACGACGCGGAGATCCGCGACGCCGCCACCGGCCGGTTCGTCGACCGCGGCAAACTGCACCACGTCGACTTCCGCGGCACCTCCTTCTCCGTACGCGGCCCGTCCATCACGCCCCGGCCGCCGCAGGGCCGCCCGGTCGTCGCCGTCGACGCCACCGCCCGGGCCGCGCGGGAGGTGGCCGCGGCACACGCGGACGTCGCGTTCGTACGGGCGGAGGACCCCGCCACGGCGGCCGCCGCCCGCACCGCCCTGCGCGAGCGGGCCCGCGCCCTGGGCCGCGACCCGGACCGGCTCCGGGTGCTCGCCTCGCTGCCCGTCGAGCTGTACTCCTCCGGCGACGCCGTCGGGCTCGCCGACCTGCTCGGCGACTGGCACGCGGACGGCGCGGGCGACGGCTTCCACCTGCGGCCCGCCGACCCCGGACGCGACCTCGCGCTGCTCGTCGACGGCACCGTGCCGGTCCTCCAGCACCGTTGCCTGCTGCGCCGCTTCTACCCGGGCGCGACCCTGCGCGAGCACCTCGGCCTGCCGCGCCCGGCCAACCGTCACGCCTCGGCCCGGAAGGTCTCCTCGTGACCCCGCCCACCGCACCGTCCCGCACCCGGCCCGCCGCGCCGCAGCCCCGGCGCATGCACCTCGCGGCGCACTTCCCCGGTGTCAACAACACCACCGTCTGGAGGGACGCGGCCGCCGGATCGCAGATCGACTTCGACTCCTTCGAACACCTCGCCCGCACCGCCGAGCGCGGCCGCTTCGACTTCTTCTTCCTCGCCGAGGGGCTGCGGCTGCGCGAGCACAAGGGCCGCATCCACGACCTCGACGTCATGGGCCGGCCGGAGTCGATCACCGTACTGAACGCGCTGGCCGCCGTCACCGACCGGCTGGGCCTGGCCGCCACCGTCAGCGCCACCTTCAACGAGCCCTACGAGCTGGCGCGGCGACTGGCGACCCTGGACCACCTCAGCGCGGGCCGCGCCGCCTGGAACGTGGTCACCACCTCCGACGCCTTCACCGGCGAGAACTTCCGGCGCGGCGGCTTCCTCGCGCACGCCGACCGCTACACCCGCGCCGCCGAGTTCGTCGCCACGGCCCGCGAGCTGTGGGACTCCTGGACCGAGGGGAACGCGCCGCGGCCGGTCGACCACCGGGGCCCGCACTTCAGCGTCCGGGGCGCGTTCACCGTCCCGCGCAGCCCGCAGGGCCACCCCGTCATCATTCAGGCGGGCGGCTCCGCCGAGGGCCGCGACTTCGCCGCCGCCACCGCCGACGTGATCTTCACGCGGCACAGCACGCTCGCCGCCGGCCAGGAGTTCTACGCCGACGTCAAGGGCCGGCTGGCCGCCCACGGCCGCACCGCCGACGCCCTGAAGATCATGCCCGGGGTCACCTTCGTCCTCGGCGACACCGCCGCCGACGCCCAGGAGCGGGCCGCCGTCATCCGCCGCCGGCAGGTCTCGCCGCAGAACGCGCTGCTGGCCGCGGAACAGATCTGGGGCGTGGACCTGTCCGGCCACGACCCGGACGGACCGCTGCCGGACTTCGACCCGGACCCGGACGCGGAGCTGGCCCAGGGCCGCGTCCGGATCGCCGACCCGAAGGCGGTCGCCGACCGCTGGCGGGCGCTGTCCGAGGCCAAGGGCCTGTCCCTCCGCGAGACCGTGATCGAGACGACCGGACGGCAGTCCTTCGTCGGCACCCCCGCCGCCGTCGCCGAGGAGATGACCGCCCATGTGACCGCCCGCGCCGCCGACGGCTTCATCCTCGTACCCCACCTGACCCCCGGCGGCCTGGACGACTTCGTGGACCGGGTGGTGCCGCTGCTCCAGGAGCGCGGCGTGCTGCGCACGGAATACGAGGGCCCGACGCTGCGCTCTCACCTGGGGCTGCCGGTTCCGGTACGTCCCGCAGGGAAGGACTGACCGCATGAGCACCACGAGCAGCACCCGCACCGAGGCCGAGCAGCACTGGCAGACCTGGCACGAGCAGCGCACCGCCGAGATCACCGGGCCGTACGGCCCGCTCGCGCTGACCGCCACCCACTGGCTCGGCGACGCCCCCGACGGCCGCCTCGACGGCGTACCGGGCCACTGGAGCGCGGACGGCGACGCGGTGGTCCTGCGCGCGGCCCCCGCCGACGGGCTGACCGTCGACGGGGCCCCGCCCGCCGGCCCCGTACGGCTCGGTACGGACGCCGGCCCCGCGACGGCCCGGGTGGCGCACGACGGCCGGCGGCTGCCGGTGCTGCGCCGCGAGGGCGAGTGGGCCGTACGGGTCTTCGACCCCGGCTCCGAGGCGCGGCGCAGCTTCGGCGGGATCGACGTCTTCCCCTACGACGAGCGCTGGGTGCGGCCCGGACTGTTCCGGCCCTACGGCGCCGCGCGCACGGTGCGGGTGCCCAACGCCGACGGGCGGGAGCGGGGACTCGGCCTCGCCGGTGAGCTGGCCTTCACCCTCGACGGCGACGAACACACCCTCCAGGCCGCCGTCGAGGCGGACGGCACCCTGTGGGCCGTCCTCGCCGACGCCACCAGCGGCACGGACAGTTACCGCTTCCGCTTCCTGCGGACGCCCGCCCCGGCCGGCGACGGCACCGTGCCGGTGGACCTCAACCGCACCCTGCTGCCGCCCTGCGCCTTCGCTGGCCACTTCGTCTGCCCCTTCCCGCCGCCCGGCAACACGCTGCCCTTCGCGCTGCGCGCGGGGGAGCGGAACCGCCTCGTGCGCTGAGCCGTCACAGCCCTGACCGAGGGGGTCGACAGCCGCCCGGGCAGCGGGAGTCGGTGCTGCCGGGGCGGCTGTGTGTGCGGGTGCCGGTCGCGCGTCCGAAAGCCACCCTTGCGCGGGCGGGCCGGGCCCTCGAAACTCCCGAGCAGCGCTGTCCGGGGTACGCGCCGAAGGGACGTGCGGAGTCCCGCGTGCCCGCCGGGCGGCGCCCTACGGACCTGCCCAGCGGCAGGTCTTCCGATCCCCTCGGAGGTAGCAGTGAGGTTCGAGCGCACTACCCCCCGGAGCGGCATCGCGAGACGCGGCCGGCTGATCGCCGTCGCGTCCGGGCTGGCCGCGATCGGCGCCATGGCCCTGCCGACCGCCTACGCGGGCGAACCCGCCCCGCCCACCACGTTCAGCGCGTCCCAGCTCGCCGCTGTGAGCGACGCCGTACGCTCCGCGGACGTCGCGGGCACCGCCTGGGTCGTCGACCCGAAGACCCACAAGGTGGTCGTCCAGGCCGACAGCCGGGTCACCCAGGCCCAGCTCGACCGGATCGAGCAGGCCGCGGGCGCCAACGCCGCCGCCCTGAAGGTGGAGCGCATACCCGGCGTGCTGCGCAAGCTGATCTCGGGCGGCGACGCGATCTACGCGACCAGCTGGCGCTGCTCCCTCGGCTTCAACGTCAAGAAGGGCAGCACGTACTACCTCCTGACGGCTGGCCACTGCACCGACGGCAACCCGCCCTGGTACACCAACTCCTCGCGCACCACGAGCATCGGCCCGACCGCCGGGTCGAGCTTCCCCGGCAACGACTACGGCCTGGTCCGTTACAGCAACAGCGCCGTCTCGCACGAAGGGACGGTCGGCGGCCAGGACATCACCCGGGCCGGCAACGCCACCGTCGGCCAGACGGTCACCCGCCGCGGCTCCACCACCGGCACCCACAGCGGCAAGGTCACCGGTCTGAACGCCACCGTCAACTACGGCAACGGCGACGTCGTGTACGGCATGATCAAGACCACCGTGTGTGCCGAGCCCGGCGACAGCGGCGGCCCGCTCTACGCCGGCAGCACGGCACTCGGCCTGACCTCCGGCGGCAGCGGCAACTGCCGTTCCGGCGGCACCACGTACTTCCAGCCGGTCACCGAGGCGATCAGCGCGTACGGGGTCAGCATCTACTGACGCCCCGGGCGACACCCCCGCCCCACGCATGCAGCCGGCAGCACAAGAGCCCCCGTCCGCACCGGCGGACGGGGGTTCGTCACCGTGCGGGGGAGAGGCCGACGCGGACCCTCGACCGCCGCACGGACCGGTCATACCGTGGTGCGGACGCACGAACGCGGACATGGGCGCATACGGCAGGGGGCCGTGATGGTCGAGGAACTGGTGACGGCCGGGATCGCGCTGGCCTCGGCGGGCGCGGTGTACGTGATGGCGGCGGCGCGGGTGGTCAAGCAGTACGAACGGGGTGTCGTGCTGCGGCTGGGCAGGCTGACGTCGGTCCCGCGCGAGCCGGGCTTCACCATGATCGTCCCGGGGGTCGACCGGATGCGTAAGGTCAACATGCAGATCGTCACGATGCCGGTGCCGGCCCAGGAGGGCATCACCCACGACAACGTGACGGTCCGGGTGGACGCGGTGGTCTACTTCAAGGTCGTGGACGCCGCCGACGCGGTGGTCAAGGTCGAGGACTACCGTTTCGCGGTCTCCCAGGTCGCCCAGACCTCGCTGCGCTCCATCATCGGCAAGAGCGACCTCGACGATCTGCTCTCCAACCGGGAGAAGCTCAACCAGGGGCTGGAAGTGATGATCGACAGCCCGGCGCTGGGCTGGGGCGTGCAGATCGACCGGGTGGAGATCAAGGACGTGTCGCTGCCGGAGACCATGAAGCGGTCCATGGCGCGGCAGGCGGAGGCCACCCGCGACCGGCGGGCCCGGGTCATCAACGCCGACGCCGAACTCCAGGCGTCCAAGAAGCTGGCCGAGGCGGCCCAGGCGATGTCCGACCAGCCCGCCGCGCTGCAACTGCGGTTGCTGCAGACGGTGGTGGCGGTCGCCGCCGAGAAGAACTCGACGCTCGTGCTGCCGTTCCCGGTGGAGCTGCTGCGCTTCCTGGAGCGCTCCGGCCTCCAGGCGCAGGCGCAGACGGAGGCGTACGAGCGGCGGGGGGCCGCGGCGGTGCCGGAGGCCAGGCCGGAGGCTGGTCCGGAGGCCGCACCGGGGGCCGGGAGCGCGGCGCAGTCGCCTCCGTCGTCCGGAACCGCGCCGGGGGCCGAAGCGGCGGCCGCGCTGGAGGAGCTGCCGGAGGCGGAGCAGCTTCCCTGACGTGGGAGCGGCGGCTTCCGCAGGCGGAAAAGGCGTCCTGGTGTGCGAAGGAAGTCCCCCACTGGGCTGAATCTTCCGTGCGGCGGGCCGCTGCCGGTGGGTGAAGTCCGGCCTGGAACGTCGGTTTTCAGACAGGTGTAGACCGCGCCTGAGGCCCGTTCCCGGCCACTCCAACGTGTGCGTTTGGTGTCCGCACAGGGAAACGACGTGCGCGGATATCGGAACGCGAGACGAACGGCCGGTCGCACACGCTCCGTTCTCCAGACCGGATCTCGGTCTTGTGCACGAGCAGCGCCCCTCGGAATACTCGATACCGCGCATTGGCATGGACGCGACTTCCTGCGGCAGGCTGCGCAGGCAACTCCCGTTCCGTGTCTGTTCCTCAACACCTCCCGGGCCCGCGGCCCCCCACATACCGCGGCCCATCCCCCCACGGAAGGCTTTGAGTTGAAGCACCGACGGAAGACTCAGCGGCGCGCAACCCTGGCCGGCGCGGGCGCGCTGGCCCTCGCGGCCACCGCGACGCTCACCCTGGCCCACGCCGACGCGGCGGACGGACCGGCCGCGAAGCAGCTGACACCCGCCGCGGCCACCGCGCTCGCGTCCCAGCTCAGCGGCCACGCGGCCGGTTCGTACTACGACGCGGCGGCCAAGAAGCTGGTCGTCAACGTCGTCGACCGGAAGTCGGCCGACGCCGTACGGGCCAAGGGCGCCGAGGCCAGAATGGTCCGGCACAGCCTCGCCCAGCTCGACGCGGCCCGGCAGACGCTCAAGGAGCGGGCCACCATCCCCGGCACGGCCTGGGCGATGGACCCGCGGTCCAACAAGGTCGTCGTCACCGCCGACCGCACGGTCTCCGGCGCCGAGTTCGACAAACTGAACAAGGTCGTCAAGAGCCTCGGCAGCAAGGCCACGCTGCAGCGCAGCAAGGGCACGTTCACCCCGTTCATCGCCGGCGGTGACGCGATCTACGGGAGCAGCTCGCGCTGCTCGCTCGGCTTCAACGTCACCAAGGGCGGCCAGCCGTACTTCCTGACGGCCGGCCACTGCGGCAACGCCGTCAAGTCGTGGTCCGACAAGCAGGGCGGCCAGGAGATCGCCGCCACCGAGGACTCCAAGTTCCCGGGCAGCGACTACGCCATCGCCAAGTACACCGCGGACATCCCCCACCCGAGCGAGGTGAACACCTACAGCGGCGGGCCGCAGAAGATCACCAAGGCCGGCGAGGCGACCGTCGGCCAGAAGGTCACGCGCAGCGGCAGCACCACCCAGGTGCACGACGGCACGGTCAAGGCGCTCAACGCGAGCGTCAACTACCAGGAGGGCACGGTCGAAGGGCTGATCCAGACCAATGTCTGTGCCGAACCGGGCGACAGCGGCGGCGCCCTGTTCGACGGTGACGCGGCGGTGGGGCTGACCTCGGGCGGCAGTGGCAACTGCTCCACGGGCGGCGAGACCTACTTCCAGCCGGTCCCGGCGGCCCTGAAGGCGGTCGGCGCGGAGATCGGCTGACGGCAGTCGGCGGCGACATCGGCTTCGGCACCGACACCGGCATCGGCAGCGGTGCTGACGCCGAAGTCCTGAGCGCGGTCATTCCGTAGCGGAACGGCCCCCGGTGCAATTGCCGGGGGTCGTTTGCTGTTTGCACCTTTCTGGCGTTCCGGTGTTCCCGGTCGGCAAATGAATAGGAAAGGTGTCTGTGTAAATGCCGTCGGGTCGGCGGGTGTCGGCCGCGCGGAGGAAGGCGGGTCGGTGGTGGGCCTCGTCGGCTGCGGCCAGGACTTCCAGGGAATCGTTTTCATGACGGGCCTGGACGCCGTTGAAATGTTGACGAGAATGTCATGCGACCCGCCCATTCGAAGGAAGTGTGAGGCACCTCTCAGGCGTGCGGCCTTTCCGGGGCGGGGCTGGCAAATGTCCGGTATGCGGTTGTTTTGACGGCGTGGAGCGCGACGACTTCAGGAAGTCGGGAGCTCTTTGCCGAATTGCGCTTCCGGCTTTTCCGGTGTCCTCACCGGAACGGATTTGCCAAGCCCGGTGCGGCTGGCTCTAATGATGCATCAGCCCCGTGGCCGAAAAGAATCCGGCGGATGCCGGTGAGCCGCGCGCCGTGCCGATCGGCGCCGCCGCGCGAGGGCTCACGCGCTGCCGCCCCGTGGAGGGGGCGGGGCGGCAGCGCGGGCCGCGGCAAGCGCGCGGAGTTCACCCGATGGACCGCGGACGGCCCGACGAAAGTAGGGGGTCGCGGATGCCTTTCGGGCAATGTGCGGGCCGGGCGGGATTCCTAGCGTCGTAGGCGACCGGTTTCCCGTACGAGGAACAGGACCCGCCATGCTCCCGACCACCGCTCCGTCCCCGGCCACCGCCGCCGACCCCGCCCCCGCCTTCGCGTCCGCGCCGCCCACCGCCCCGGCGGACGGCGCCCGTCCCGCCTACGTCGCCTCGATCGCCGAGACGCCCGCGCAGATACGGGCCGCGCAGCGCCTGCGGTACGCGGTCTTCGCCGAGGAGCTGGGCGCCACCCTCCGTACACCCCTGCCGGGGCACGACATGGACGACTTCGACGACCTGGCGGACCACCTGATCGTCACCGAGACGGCCACCGGCGACGTGGTCGGCACCTACCGTCTGCTGCCGCCCGGCCGTACGGAACGCTCCTACTCCGACACCGAGTTCGACCTGCGCTCCCTGCACGCGCTGCGGCGGCGCACGGTCGAGGCGGGCCGCTCGTGCGTCCGCGCCGACCACCGGTCCGGCGCGGTCGTCAACCAGATGTGGGCGGCGCTCGCGCGTTACGTCACGCTGTCCGGGCACCGCTACCTGGCGGGCTGCGCCTCGGTGCCGCTGGACGACGGCGGGCGGGCGGCGGCGGACGCCTGGCTGCTCGGCGCCACCCGGCACGCGGCACCGCCGGACCTGCGGGTGCACCCGCGGCGCCCGTGGACACCCGGGCCGCCCGAGGCGGGGGAGCCGCTGCCCGGTGCCGGTGCCGGTGCCCCGGGCGCGGACGAGGTGGGCGGGCCCGGTTACGCGCGGCTGCCCCCGCTGCTCCGCGGCTACCTGCGGATCGGTGCCTGGATGTGCGGCGCGCCGGCCCACGACCCGGAGTTCGGCGTCGCGGACTTCTTCGTCCTGCTGGACATGGAGCGGCTCAACGACCGCTACCGCCGCTTCTTCCTCGGGGACGCCGGGTGAGCACCTGGGCCGCGACCTCGACCTGCACGCCGCGCTGCGCCCGGCACACCGCTCCGCGGGTGTCCGCCCTGTGCCGCGCCGGGCGCTACGCCGCGCTGGCCGGGGCGCTGGCCGCGGGAGCCGCCGCGGGGGAGCGGCTCGCCGACCCGCGGACGATGCGGTCACGGGCGGGCGCCGTGCTGCGGGCGCTCGGCGTACGGGTCGAGACCACCACCGTCGCCACCGCGGCTGTCGGAACCGGCACCTCCGGAGCCGTCCCCTGTCACACCGCCACCGTCCGGGCCACCCCCCACGGCGGGCCGCTCAGCGTGCCGCGCCCGGCGGGTGGCGGGCCGGGGCCGGGGACGCTGGTCGTCGCCGACCACATCTCCTGGCTGGACGTCATGGCGCTGCTGGCCGTCGAGCCGGTGACGGCGCTGGCCAAGCGGGAGATCGGCCGGTGGCCCCTGCTGGGCCCGCTCGCCAGGAAGGCGGGCACCCGGTTCATCGACCGTGAGGGCGTACGCGAACTGCCGCGCGTGGTGGCGGACCTGGCGGCGCTGCTGCGCGGCGGGCGCTCCGTGCTGGTCTTCCCGCAGGGCACGACCTGGTGCTCGGCGGCGGCCGGGCGGTTCCGGCGGGCGACCTTCCAGGCCGCGCTCGACGCGGGCGCGCCCGTACGGCCGGTGACGGTCTCCTACGTCCAGCACGGCGTCCCGAGCACGGTGGCGGCCTACCTCGGCGACGAGGGTTTCGGCAGTTCGCTGCACCGCGTGGCGGGCGCCGGCGGCCTCACCGTACGGGTCGCCGTCCACCCGCCGCTGGAGCCCGCGGGGGACCGGCGGGCGCTGGCCGAGCGGGCGCAGCGGGCCGTGTGCGCGGGGGAGCTGCCCGCCCATGGGTGACGTACTGGGGCAGGCGGTGGAGCTGCTGCGGGGGCAGCTGGACTCGCCGTGGCTGTGGGGGATCGTCTTCGTGGTGGCGGGGCTGGACGCGCTGCTGCCGTTCATGCCGAGCGAGACGACCGTGGTGCTGGTGGCGGTGCTGCTCGGCGCCGACCTGCCGCGGCTGGCCACGCTCGCCGCGGTGGCGGCGGCGGGCGCGCTGTGCGGGGACTGCCTCAGCCATGCGATCGGCAGACGGGGCGGGCCGCGGCTGATCGCCAGGCTGCTGCGCGGGGAGCGCGGCGGACGGCGGTACGCCTGGGCCCGCGACGCGGTCGCACGGCACGCGACGCTCCTGGTGGTCGCGGCGCGGTTCCTGCCCGGCGGGCGGGTGGCGGTGTGCCTGTCCACCGGCGGACTGCGGTTCCCGCTGCGGCGTTTCGTGCTGCTGGACGCCGCCGGCGCGAGCCTGTGGGCGGTGACGAGCACCGCGATCGGCGCGATCGGCGGGGCCGGGTTCGCCGAGGAGCCGGTCAAGGGGATGCTGCTGGCGTTCGCGCTGGCCCTGGTGGTGGTCGCGGGGGTGGAGGGGGGCCGCCGCATACGGGCCTCGCGCCCGTCCCGGGTGCGCTGACGGCCCGCCGGGCGCCGTACGGGAACGGCGGCGGCCCCCGGGCATCCGTGTGGATGCCCGGGGGCCGGCCGGTGGTGCGGCCGCGAGGTGCCCGGCGGCCGCACCGTTCAGCGGGTCACCGCACCGCCCGGTCAGAACTCGAAGACCAGGCCCTTGCCGCCCTCCATCGCGCAGGGGTTGGCGAAGGTGTGCTCGTAGGCGACGCGGCGGCCCTGCCAGACGCCGTTGGCCGTGACCGTGACGGGGTTCCACTCCTTGGTGCACATACGGTCCGACGCGGCCTTGGTGATCGCGTCGAAGTCGCCGTTCGCGCTGCGGAGCTGGGCGCAGGCGGCACGCGCCATCGGGTGCGTACCGGTTCCGGACGAGCTACAGCTCAGCGACACCGCGCGCTGGATGGAGGCCGTAGCGGCGTTGTCCCCGTACCCCACGGTGAGGACCAACTCCGAGGGTGCGTACAGGCTCTTCGGCGTCGCGGGCTGCGCCTGGGCCGTGGTGGCCAGACCGCCGAGCACGAGCGCCGCGCCGAGCGCGATCCCCCCAGTGATGTACCGCATTTTCGAACTCTCCTTCGGTTGTCGTCTCGAATGCCGGACACGAGGAGTCTGGCCGAGGCGCATCAGGAAAGCACATCGATCGGTGACTTCCAGTCGTTGGTTGAAAACGCTGCGTGGTGGCGTGAAGTGGTGTGGTGGGCGTTTCGGTACGTGATGTGTGCTATGCCGCGCGGTCAGCGCGAACATCCGGGGCGTGGCGTTCCGGACGTGTCGGGTGTGCGGCGAAAAGCGGCCAACTCCCGTTGCGTGCGGAGGTGAAGGGGGCTGGTGGGGGTTGGCGGCTAATGGCCGAAGTGCGGTGGCCGACGGCGCTCGGGAGGGGGTGCGGCGGGGAGGGGGGAGGGTGGGAAGGGGGGCGGGTCGCCGTCCGGGGGCCTTCCGTACGGGGGTCCTTCCGTGCGGGCGTGCGCGCCGCTGTCCGTACGGACCTGCCGCGGAAGCGCGCATACCGCCTGACCGGCTCATCTACAGTTCTCGGGAAGGCCCGTCACCTGGTGACACGAGAAGGAATTGACACATATGCCGACCGAGACGTTCGAGTTCCAGGTAGAAGCACGCCAGCTCCTGCAGATGATGATCCACTCGATCTACTCGAACAAGGACGTTTTTCTGCGCGAGCTGATCTCCAACGCCTCCGACGCGCTGGACAAGCTGCGCCTCGAAGCGCTGCGCGACGAGTCGCTCGACGCCGATGTCTCCGACCTGCACATCGCCATCGAGACCGACGGTGAGGCCCGGACGCTGACCGTCCGCGACAACGGCATCGGCATGTCGCACGACGAGGTGGTCCAGCTCATCGGGACGATCGCCAACTCCGGCACCGCGAAGTTCCTCCAGGAGCTGAAGCAGGCCAAGGACGCGGCCACCGCGGAGGGGCTGATCGGCCAGTTCGGCGTCGGCTTCTACGCCGCGTTCATGGTGGCCGACGAGGTCACGCTGGTCACCCGCCGCGCCGGGCAGAGCGAGGGCACCCGCTGGTCGTCGACCGGCGAGGGCACGTACACCGTCGAGCCGGTCGAGGACGCGCCGCAGGGCACCGCGGTCACCCTGCGGCTCAAGCCGGTGGACCAGGAGGACCAGCTCTTCGACTACACCTCCCGCTGGAAGATCAGGGAGATCGTCAAGCGGTACTCCGACTTCATCACCTGGCCGGTCCGGATGGCCCCCGAGGCCCCGGCCGGGCAGCAGGACGGGGAGGGGGACGCCGAGGACGGCAAGACCCCCGAGCCCGAGACGCTCAACTCGATGAAGGCGCTGTGGGCGCGCTCCCGGGACGAGGTGAGCGACGAGGAGTACCACGAGCTGTACAAGCACATCAGCCACGACTGGTCCGACCCGCTGGAAACCCTCCGGATGCAGGCCGAGGGCACGTTCGAGTACCAGGCGCTGCTGTTCCTGCCCTCCCGCGCGCCGCAGGACCTGTTCGCGCGTGAGCACCGGCGCGGCGTGCAGCTCTACGTCAAGCGCGTCTTCATCATGGACCACTGCGAAGCGCTGCTGCCCGAGTACCTGCGCTTCGTCAAGGGTGTCGTGGACGCCCAGGACCTCTCGCTCAACGTCTCCCGCGAGATCCTCCAGCAGGACCGCCAGATCCAGCTGATGCACCGCCGGCTGGTGAAGAAGGTGCTGTCCACCGTCAAGGAGATGATGACGCAGCGCCCGGAGAACTACGCCACGTTCTGGCGGGAGTTCGGCCGGGTCGTCAAGGAGGGCCTGCTCAGCGACCACGAGAACCGCGACGCCATCCTGCGCATCGCCTCGTTCGCCAGCACCCACGACCCGGAGCAGCCGGTCACCCTCCAGCAGTACGTCGAGCGCATGAAGGAGGGCCAGGAGCACATCTACTTCATGACCGGCGAGTCCCGTACCGCCATCGAGAACTCGCCGCACATGGAGGCCTTCCGCGACAAGGGCTACGAGGTGCTGCTGCTGACCGACCCGGTCGACGAGGTATGGGTCGAGACCGTCCCGGAGTTCGACGGCAAGGAGCTGCGGTCGATCGCCAAGGGCGAGGCGGACCTCGCGAAGGAGGAGTCCGAGGAGGACAAGGCCGAGCGCGAGAAGCGGCAGGAGGACTTCGCCGGGCTGCTGACCTGGATGACCGAGCGGCTCGGCGAGGAGGTCAAGGAGGTACGGCTGTCCTCCCGGCTGACCGTCTCCCCGGCCTGCGTCGTCTCGGACACCGACGACGTGACCCCGGCGCTGCGCAACATGTACCGCGCCATGGGCCAGGAACTGCCCGAGGCCAAGCGCATCCTGGAGCTCAACCCCGGCCACCCGCTGGTCGAGGGGCTGCGCAAGGCGCACGCCGAGCGCCCCGACGACGCGGACCTCGCCGGGACGGCGGAACTGCTGCACGGCATGGCGCTGCTCGCCGAAGGCGGCGAGCTGAGCGACCCGGCGCGCTTCACCAAGCTGGTGGCGGAGCGGCTGGAGCGGGCGCTGTAGGCGCTTGGGCAAGCCCCCAGGCGCTGTTGCAGGCGCTTCGGCACGTCCGTAGACGCTGTAGGCGTTTCGGTACGCCGTAGAACTGCCGCCGGGTCCTTCGGGGCCCGGCGGCAGTGTCATGTCCGCCGCCGGTCCAGCCCCGGCAGGCCGGCCGTCAGGGCGCGCATCGCCCGTACCACCAGCTCGGCCGGATCGTCCGCCTGCGCATCCGTCTGCTCATCCGCCTGTCCGGCCGCCCCTCCGGCCGTCCGCTCTTCCGGCGCGTCGTCCGCCGCCCATGTCTCCACCGCCACCCGCATCGCCGTGTTCGCGGCCGCCGCCGCGAGCCGCACCTCCGGCGGGCCGCCGCCCGTCAGCCCGGTCAGGACGGGGATCAGCGCCTCCTCGGAGTCGTGGTGCACCCGATGCCAGACCGACCGCAGCGCCGGGTCGTCCCGCATCACCCGCAGCAGCCCGCGCGTCCAGCGCAGCGCCTCCGCGGCCCGCTCGTCGGACGGCGTCAGCGCCTGCCGTGCCGCCCGCTCCAGCGCCTCCCGTACGGAGGGCCCGTCCGCCGCCGCGGCCAGCCGGCGCAGGTGCGCGAGCCACTGCCGTACGCCGACGGCGAGCAGCGGCGCGACCGCGTCCTCCTTGGTGCGGAAATAGCGGTAGAAGGTGCGCGGGGCGACACCGGCGGCGCGGGCGATGTCGTCGGCGGTGACGGCGGAGCCGCGCTCGGCGAACAGGGCCGCCGCCGCGCGGGCGATCTCCAGCTGGGTCTCCGCCTTGCGCCGCTCGGTGAGGGAGGGGGCGGCGGGCGGCAGGGACGCGGGGGCCGGTGCGGTGGGGCGCGGAGCGGTGGACATGGGGCGAGCTTACGTGCTCCGTACGACAGGGTGGCACCTTATGCCTGTCTGGCACCTAGCGCCGAGGTGGCACATTGTGCCACCTGGGCGTACGGTGCCGGTGTCGTCCGCGGCGGACGCGGACACCGAGGGCAGGAGAGAGCCGCATGGAGCGCTTCGACGGACGCCGCGTCCTGATCACCGGGGCCGGGTCGGGCATCGGGCAGGCCACCGTCCACCGCGTACTGGCCGAAGGCGGCCGGGTGGTGGCCGCCGACATCAGCGAGACGGGGCTGAAGGCCACCGCGGAGCGGGCCGCGGCGGACGGCCACGGAGACCGGCTGAGCACCGCGGTCCTGGACATCGCGGACGAGGCCGCGGCGCGCGCGGGTGTCGCCGCCGCCGTCGAGGAGCTGGGCGGACTGGACGTCCTGGTCAACGCGGCGGGCATCCTGCGCGCCTCGCACACCCACGAGACCACCCTGGACGCCTTCAACCGGATCATCGCGGTCAACCTGACCGGCACCTTCCTGATGATCCGCGAGGCGCTGCCCGCGCTGCTGCGCGGCCGGGCACCGGTGGTGGTCAACTTCAGCTCCACCTCCGCCGCGTTCGCGCACCCCTACATGGCGGCGTACGCGGCCAGCAAGGGCGGCATCCAGTCCATGACGCACGCCATCGCGAGCGAGTACGCCCAGCAGGGCCTGCGCGCGGTGTGTGTGGCGCCGGGGTCGGTGCGGTCCGGCATGACCGCGGACCCGGGCCTGCCCGCGGACGCCGACATGAGCCTGTTCGGGAAGCTGATGCCGGCCATCGGCAAGGGCTTCGCGCCCCCGGAGACGGTCGCGGGCGTCATCGCGATGCTCGCCTCCGAGGACGGCGCGTTCATCACCGGCACCGAGATACGCATCGACGGCGGTACGCACATGTGAGACGCGCGGCGGCGCCCGTCCCCGGCGGGTGGTGCCGTGGCGGGCGCCGCCGTGGCGGTCAGGCGTTCACTGCCGTACCTCGCTGCGGTTGATCGCCGTACGGCCCTTGGTGAGGGCGGAGAAGACCAGCGTCAGGACGGTGCCCGCGACGGCCCACGCGGACAGCACCAGCAGTGGGCCGGTCACCGCGTGGCCGTGGAAGTACGCGATGGAGCGGGCCACCCAGGTGCCCGCGCCCGGCGGCAGCGCGGGGCCGATCGCGCGCCAGAAGTCCGGCAGCAGGGGGTAGGGGTAGGCGCCGCCCGCGCTGGGGTTGCCGGCGATCACCACCACCAGGATGGTCAGGCCGATGCCGATGATCCCGGCGATCGCCTGGAAGGCGAAGGTGGTGGCGCCCACCGCGAACACGATCAGCGCGCCCAGGCCCCACAGCCCGAACAGGCTGCCGGGCATGGCCCCGAGGATGGGGCCGATGACGACGGCGCCGGCCAGGCCGGTGAGGACCGAGTAGACGGCGAGCGCGCCCAGCCGGATGACCGCCCGCTTGAGGTTGACGGGGCGGGCGCCGAAGCTGATCGCCAGGATCGCCGCGCACAGATAGCCGCCCACGCACCAGCCGACCACCAGGTAGAACGAGGACAGGCCGCGGGTGTCGTCCTTGTCGGCGGGCGCGATGTCCTGCACCTGTACGGTGCGCTGCTGCGCCTTCTCGGCCTGCGCGACCACCTGTTCGACGGCCTGGGAGAGCGAGGCCCCGGAGCCGCCGGCCACCAGCAGCTTGTCGGTGCTGCCGCGCGGGTCGACGATCAGCGCGCCGTCGATGTCCCGCTCCTTGATCTGCCGCGCCGCGTCCGCCTCGGAGGAGACCGCGCGCGGGTCGAGGGGGGAGCCCGGCAGCTTGTCGAGCCGTTCGACGAGCTGCCCGCTCACCTGCTGGGGCGCGACGACCGCGAGCGGCACGTCCTTCGGCTTGGGGGAGTGGAAGGCGCCCGCGTACGACGCGATGAACAGGGCCGTCAGGGCCAGTACGCCGATCATCAGCAGGGCGGCCCGCCCCGAGATCGCGTCCTTCACCTCCCCGAGGAAGCTCCTGTCCCGGGTGCCCTGGTCCCCGGTGCCGGGGCCCCGGATGCCCTCGCCCCGGATGCCGCGGGTGCCGTCGTCCGCCGTGGCCATGCGCCGCTCCCTCGCCCTGTGGTGCTGAGTGGATCTGTCGTTCCCGGACCTTTTGCCCCATATCTTCCGGCGCATTACCGATCTTCGCAGGCCGGGCGGGCTGATCGGGGCGGCGGAGCGTCCGGGGTGGCCGCCGGCGGGCGCTGTTCGAATTTCGTACGGTTGTTCGAGAGAGGCGTTATGCTGGAACCGCGACGGGGGACGCAGCAACGGTCAGGGGGTGTACGAGCGGCAGGAGGCGCGGATGCCACGGTTCACGCATCTGCACACCGCCTCGGGTTTCTCCCTGCGGTACGGCGCCGCCCACCCGGAGCGGCTCGCCGAGCGCGCCGCCGAGCGCGGCATGGACGCCCTCGCGCTGACCGACCGGGACGGCCTCGCCGGAGCCGTCCGCTTCGCCAAGGCCGCGGCGGCGGCCGGCGTCCGCCCGCTGTTCGGCACCGAACTGGCGGTGGCCCCGCCCGAGGACGGCCGTACGGTTCCGGGTGCCGTCCCGGGGACGGCCCGGCGGCGCGGCCCGGTACGCGGCGGCGCCTTCATCGACGAGTCGGCGGCCCGCGCCGTCTTCCTCGCCCGGGACGGCGCGGCTGGCTGGGCCATGCTCTGCCGCCTGGTCTCGGCCGCGCACGCGACCACCCTGCCGGGCGACTCCGCGCGGCCCGTACTGCCCTGGACCGCCCTCACCGAAGCGGTGCGCGCCGGGGCCCCGGACGCGGTCACCGTCCTGCTCGGCCCGGACTCCGACCCCGGCCGCGCGCTGGCCGCCGGACGCCCCGACCGCGCCGCCCGGCTCCTCGCCCCCTGGCGCGAACTGTTCGGTGACGCGCTGCGCCTGGAGGTCGTCGACCACGGCCGCACCGGCACCGGCCCCGGCTCGCTGCGCCTGGCCGCCCGTACCCTCGGCTTCGCCGTCGAACACGGCGTCCGGGCCGTCCTGACCAACGCCGTCCGCTACGCCGACCCCGGGCAGGGCCCGGTCGCCGACGTCCTGGACTCCGCCCGCCGCCTGGTGCCCGTGGACCGGCACCGTCCGGAGGCCCGGGACAGCGGCGAGCGGTGGCTCAAGGACGCGCACGCGATGGCCCGCGCCGCCGAGCGGATCGCCGAGGCGGCCGGCCTCGGGCCCGGCACCGCCCAGCGGCTGCTGGAGATGACCGAGGAGACGGCCGCGCGGTGCCGGGTCGACCCCGAGGACGACATCGGGCTGGGCACCGTGCACTTCCCCGAGCCCCGCCTGGTCGGCGCCGCGCGCCGCACCGCCGGACGGGTGCTGCGCTCCCGCTGCGCCGCCGGGATGGTGCTGCGCGGCTACGACCGGCGCCGTACATACTGGGAGCGGATGGACCACGAGCTGGACATCATCGAACACCACGGCTTCGCCTCGTACTTCCTGACCGTCGCCCAGGTCGTCCAGGACACCCGCGACCTGGGCATCCGGGTCACCGCGCGCGGCTCCGGCGCGGGCTCCCTGGTCAACCACCTGCTGGGCATCGCGCACGCCGACCCGGTCGAGCAGCGCCTGCTGATGGAGCGCTTCCTGTCCAAGCGCCGCGCGGTGCTGCCCGACATCGACATCGACGTGGAGTCCGCACGCCGCCTGGAGGTCTACCGCGCGATCTTCGACCGGTTCGGCACCGAGCGGGTCGCCACCGTCGCCATGCCCGAGACCTACCGGGTCCGGCACGCCGTACGGGACGTGGGCGCGGCGCTGGGCATGGACCCGGCCGAGGTGGACCGGCTGGCCAAGGCCTTCCCGCACATCCGGGCCCGCGACGCCCGCGCGGCCCTCGCCGAACTGCCCGAGCTGCGCGGCGTGGACGCGGAGCGGTACGGGCCGATGTGGGACCTGGTCGAGGCGCTGGACGGGCTGCCGCGCGGCATGGCCATGCACCCGTGCGGGGTGCTGCTCTCGGACGCCTCGCTGCTGGACCGCACCCCGGTCGTGCCGACCCGCAGCGAGATCCCGTACCGCGACGGCGAGGGCGGCTCGCCGCTGCCGATGTCGCAGTTCGACAAGGACGACGTGGAGGAGATGGGGCTGCTCAAGCTGGACGTGCTGGGCGTACGGATGCAGTCCGCGATGGCGCACGCCACCGCCGAGATCGGGCGGGCCACCGGCCGCACCGTCGACCTCGACGACCCGGCGCAGGTGCCGCCCGGCGACCCCGCCACGTACGGCCTGATCCGCTCCACCGAGACGCTCGGCTGCTTCCAGATCGAATCGCCCGGCCAGCGCGACCTGGTCGGCCGGCTCCAGCCCGCCACCTTCCACGACCTGGTGGTCGACATCTCGCTGTTCCGCCCCGGGCCGGTCTCGGCCGACATGGTGCGGCCCTTCATCGAGGCCCGGCACGGCCGCCGGCCCGCCCGCTACCCGCACCCGGACCTGGAGGGGCCGCTGCGCGAGACCTACGGCGTGGTCGTCTTCCACGAGCAGATCATCGAGATCCTGCGGATCATGACCGGCTGCGACCGGGGCGAGGCGGACGAGAAGCGGCGCGCGCTGTCCAAGCCGGAGATCCAGGGACAGGTACGGGCCTGGTTCACGGAGCGGGCCGGCCGCCGGGGGTACACGCCCGAGGTGGTCGGGCGCACCTGGGAGATCGTCGAGGCGTTCGGCTCGTACGGTTTCTGCAAGGCGCACGCGGTCGCCTTCGCGGTGCCGACGTACCAGTCCGCCTGGCTCAAGGCCCACCACCCGGCGGCCTTCTACGCGGGGCTGCTCACCCACGACCCGGGGATGTACCCGAAGCGGCTGCTGCTGGCGGACGCGCGGCGGCGCGGGGTGCCGGTGCTGCCGCTGGACGTGAACCGGTCGGCGGTCGCTCATCGAATCGAACTGGTGTCTGGTTCGGGGGCTGGTGTGGCGGAGGCCGGTGCCGGTGCGGGCCCCGGGTCCGGTCCGGCCGTCTGGGGGCTGCGGCTCGCCCTGGCCGACGTGCACGGCATGAGCGAGGCGGAGGCGCGCCGCATCGAGGAGGGG
Organism: Streptomyces sp. NPDC052496; assembly: GCF_040679095.1. Taxonomy (NCBI): domain Bacteria; kingdom Bacillati; phylum Actinomycetota; class Actinomycetes; order Kitasatosporales; family Streptomycetaceae; genus Streptomyces; species Streptomyces sp. NPDC052496. Next base: position 153,384 of record NZ_JBFAUH010000018.1, on the reverse strand, counting down.
CAGCCGTACTCCTCGCTGCCCGACCTGTGGCAGCGGGCCCGCCCCAGCCGCCCGGTGGCCGAACGCCTCGCCCGCGTCGGCGCGCTGGACGCCTTCGGCGCCAACCGGCGCGACCTGCTGCTGCACCTCGCCGAACTGCACGGGCAGCAGCGGGGCGTGGCCGCGGGACAGCTGCCCCTGGACGCCGGGGACGGCGCCGGCGCGCCCGCCGAGGCGGTCGAACCGGCCGGGCTGCCCGACCTGAGCGACGTCGAACGGCTCAGCGCCGAGCTGGGCGTCCTCGGTATGGACGCCAGCCGGCACCTGATGAGCGACCACCGGGAGTTCCTCGCGGAGCTGGGGGCGCTGCCCGCCAAGCGGCTGCGCGAGGTGAAGGACGGGGAGACGGTGCTGGTCGCCGGGGCCAAGGCGGCCACCCAGACCCCGCCGATCCGCTCCGGCCGGCGGGTCATCTTCACCACCCTCGACGACAGTACGGGCCTGGTCGACTGCGCCTTCTTCGACGATTCCCACGAGACGTGCGCGCACACCGTCTTCCACTCCTGGCTGCTGCTCGTACGCGGCACGGTCCAGCGGCGCGGGGCACGCAGCTTCAGCGTGGTCGGCGCCGCCGCCTGGAACCTCGCCGAGCTGGCCGAACTGCGCCGCGAGGGCGGCCTGGAGGCGGTCACCGCGCGCCTCGCGGAAGGGGGCCGGACGGTGGCGGATCCGGCGGGGGCGGATCCGGCCGGGGCGGCGGACGGCGGGGCCGGTCCGCAGGCGGTGCCGCAGCCGGTGCCGCGCCGGCTGCACAGCGAGCCGGGCCGTGCGGGCTCGGCCGCGGCCGAGGCGACCTGGGCGGCGGACCGGGCTGCGGCGCCGGCCGCTCCGGCTGCTCCCGCCGCCGCGTCCGGCCCGGCCGCCGCATCCGGGGCGGACCCGGCGGCCGTGCCGGCCGGCCGTACCATCCGGCTGGAGACCGGCTACGAGCTGCACCCCTGGGCCGACCTCCGCCCGGCGGGCGAAGGCGCCGGCACCGGACGCAAGCTGTGGCACGCCAGCCCGGGGAGCGCGGGATGACCGGCCGGCGCGGGGCGTCCGCCGGGGCCGGCCCCGGAGCCCCTTCCGAGATGCTGTACGTACGGTTCCGCGCCGCCGGGGACGGCGGTACGGACGAGGACCGGGGCGCGCCGCCCGACGAGGAGACCTACGGCCGGCTGCTGCGCCTGCTCGGACAGTTCACGCCGGTGATCGAGGCGCTGCCGCCGGACGCCGCGCTGGCCGACGTACGGGGAGCGCTGCGCTACTTCGAACGGGACGCCGCGGGCATCGCCGAGCTGATCCGGCTGCGGGCGCTGGCCTGGTACGGCGTGCGGTGCACCATCGGCATCGCCGGCAACCCGCTGCTCGCGCGGATGGCGGCACAGGGCGCCGCGCCCGGCGAGGTACGCCGGGTGCCCGGCGACGCCGTCGCGGACTTCCTCGACCGCAAACCGGCCGCCGCGCTGCACGGCGTCGGACCGGCGACCGCGCGCGCCCTGTGCGCGTACGGGCTGGACAGCGTCGGCCGGATCGCCGCCGCGCCGCCCGCCACCCTCCAGCGCATCCTCGGCGCGAAGACCGGCCGGGCGGTGTACGACAAGGCGCGCGGCATCGACCCGAGCCCGGTCACCCCGAACGCCGCCGCCCGCTCGGCCGGCGCCGAACACCGCTTCGCGCACGACGAACTGGACCCGGACCGGCGGCGGCGCGCGCTGCTCTCGCTCGCCGACGACCTCGGCGCCCGGCTGCGCGGCAGCGGCCGGGTGGCCCGCGCGCTCACCCTGACCGTGCGCTACGCCGACCGCTCCACGACGACGCGCACCCGCCGGCTGCCCGAACCGACCGCACACGGGCCCGCGCTGACGGACGCGGCGTACGCGCTGCACGCGGCGCTCGGACTGCAACGGGCCCGTGTACGGTCCGTGGCGCTGCGCGCCGAGGACCTGTGCCGCGCCGAACTCGCCGCCCGGCAGCTGACGTTCGACCCGTCCGAGGACAAGGCGCGCCGCATCGAGGCCGCCGTGGACCGGGCACGGGAGCGCTTCGGCGAGGCGGCGGCCCGGCCCGCGGCGAAGCTCACTCAGTCGTACAGCCGCTCCGCGTACCCCGGGCCGTAGTGCGCCTCCAGCTGCTCCAGCGGGGTGCGGGGGCCTCGGCGCCCTTGGCTGGGCGGGCCCGTGAAGGCACCGCGTCGGGCTGCCGGCTCTCCGGCTGCCACAGCCCGGAGCGCAGGAAGGCCTTGGAGCAGCGGGAGAAGACCTCGTCGATCTCGACGAGCAGCACCCGCCGCGTGCGGTCGCCCTTGACGGCCATGGCGTCGCGTCGAAGAACGGGGCGTCGCGCAGGATCCGGGCGCGGCCGTTGATGCGTGGGGTGTCGTCGCGGCCCGGGAGGACGTGATGGAGCCCGACCGCGGGTTGGTGAGGATGGTGCGGAAGCCGTCCACGCGCCTGTTGCCGGGGCGGTCCGGTACCGCGGTCGTCGTGTCGTCCAGAACCAGGGTGAAGCCGCCGGGATCGCCTTTGGGCGAGACGTCGCACCGGCCCTCGGCGTCGGAGGCGGCGACGTGACGGAGCGGCGAGCGCGTCAGCCACTGCCGGTCCAGGTCGTGCAGCCGGTCGCGCACCTCGTGCAGCGCGCGGTCGTTCGGCTCGCCGACCAGCTCCCGCAGCTCACTCTCGGACGCGATCTCCGCGAACTCCGTGACCCCCGTGACCCCCGCGAAATCCGCGCCCTGCCGGATACCCGTGTCCTGCCGGGACTCCGCGCCCTGTGTCCGCACCTCGGTCCTCACGGTGTCCCCCTCGGCCCCTCGCCAGCTGCCCCAACTCCCTGGTGACTGTACGCGGCCCCACTGACAGCGGACCGGCGCGAGGCCGGCCCGGGCTCAGCCCGCCAGCAGCGCGGCCGCGCACTCCTCGGCGAGGTCCTCCGCGTGGCCGGGCAGCGGGGTGCCGCCGCGCAGATGGCGGCGTACGAGCGACAGCGGTACGTCGATGACCGCGAGGGAGACGCGTTCGGCGTCCTGCGGGGTGCGCGCGCCCAGGTCCCGCGCCAGGGCGCGCACCGAGTCCCGTACCCGCCGGTGTCCCCGGTCGGCCCGTTCGGTGTACTCGGCAGGCCAGCCGTCCCGGCCGAAGTCCCGTGCCCCGTACAGCAGGAGCGCGGCTTCCTGAGGGTGGGCGCGGCTCCACGCGACGACGTGCCGGGCCGCCGCCGTGCCCGCGGCCAGCGGGTCCGGCGCCGACCGCAGCGCCGCGAAGTACCCCTCCTGGAAGCGTTCGACCGTACGCAGCCACACCTCGGCCAGGAGGGCGGGGCGCCCGGCGAAGCGGTGGTAGACCGAACCGCTCGGCGCGCCGACGGCCGCGGCCACCGCCGACATGGTCACCCCGGCCGGTCCCGCCTCGGCGGCCAGCCGTACGGCGGCGTCCAGGAGCAGGGTCGTGTCGAAGAGCGGTGGTCTGGCCATGTTCTGGAGGGTACCCTCTGAAACATATTGGAGGGCATTCTCCAAAACGCTTCCGTCCTGGCGGGAGCGGGCCGGGGCGTGCCCTGCCGTGTCCTGGTGTCCTCGGAGGTGGACGGATATGGGGATCTTCAATGTGCACGAGCGTGAACTGCCGGTGCCGCGGCGCACGGCCGGCGCGCTGATCGACGGCCTGGCGGGTGCGCACGACCCGCTGTGGCCGGGCCGCGACTGGCCGCCGATGCGGTTCGGCGGCCCCTTGGCCGAGGGGGCGTCGGGCGGCCACGGCCCGGTCCGCTACACGGTGACCGCTCATGTCCCGGGCACCTGGGTGCGCTTCACCTTCAGCGGGCCGCGCGGTTTCGACGGCTTCCACGAGTACACCGCGCACGCCCTCGGGGAGCGGCGGTCGGTGCTGCGGCACACCCTGGCGATGCGGGCCCGCGGCCGGGCCCGGCTGAGCTGGCCGCTGGCCTACCGGCCGCTGCACGACGCGGTGCTGGAGGACAGCCTGGACCGCGCCGAACTCGCCTGTACGGGAACGGTCGCACGCCCCGCGCGCTGGAGCCCGTACGTACGGCTGCTGCGGTATCTGATCGGGGGCTCTGAGAATTCCCGGAATTTCTCCGCCGAATCCACCGGAACGGGAATCTCCGCCGTGCCGCCGGTCGCTGAGAGATGACACGACGTGGGGAGCACCACGGCCGCGCGTTGCTGTGCTGTCACGCCGCACCACAGGGGAGTGCGGCGCGGCAGCGGGGCGCGCGTGGTGACGCCGCCGCCCCCTGAGGTGAAGGAAAGGGGGCGGCGGCGCCGGCTGTGGGGGGTGCCCCGTGAGGCCAGTGGGGGATGACCTCACGGGGGGCTGTGAGGTCAGTGGGGGATGACCTCACGGGGACCTGCGAGGTCAGTGGGGGATGACTTCGCAGGGTGGGCCTGAGAAGCCAGTGGGGGATGACTTCGCAGGGTGGTCTGTGGGGCCAGTGGGGGATGGCCTCACAGGTGGGCCCGATGTGTGGGGGGTGGGCCCTGGGGAGAGAGCAGTCGGGTCGGGAGGATCCGGTGGGTCAGCCGCGCTGCCGGGCCGCCTTGCGGCGCGCGCTCGCGAACAGGACCGAGGCGCCCAGCGCCAGGACGGCCGCGCCGCCGACGGCCATCGCCGCGGTCGAGCTGTCGCCGCCGGTCTCCGCGAGGTGGCTGCCGGCCGCCTGCTGGGCGCCGGCCCGCTTCGGGTCCACTTCCTTGGCCGCGCCGCCGTCGGGGTGCGCGGCGTTGCCCGCGGTGCCGGTGTCCGCGGGCTTGCCGGCGTCCCCGGCCGCTTGGGCACCGCCGTGCGCGCCGTGGCCGCCGTGGTGCATGTGGTCCATGGACGACTTGGCCGCTTCCGCGGCGATCTGCTGATCGCTCGGCGCCGCGGCGGACGGGGCCGGTGCCGCCGCGCCCTTGCCGGTGGCGCCGCCCTTGCCGAAGACGACGTCGGAGCACGTGTAGAACGCCTCGGGGCTGTCGGAGCGCTGCCAGATGCTGTAGATCAGGTGGCGGCCCGACTTGGCGGGCACCTTGCCGCTGAAGACGTAGTCCCCGTTGGTCAGCTTCGGGTCGGTGACCTTGGCGAACGGTTTCGCCTCCAGGTCCGACCACTTCAGCGGCTTGGTGGGGTCATAGCCGTCCTTGGTGATGTACAGCTCGAAGGAGCCGCGGTGCGGGGCGGTCGCCTTGTACCGGAAGGTGTGCTGACCGGCCTTCAGGCCGGTGGCCGGCCAGTCGGCCCGCGGCAGGTCCAGGCCCTTGTACTCGGGGCCGTTGGCGCTGCACAGCTTGCCGTCCGGGATGCGCTTCCTGGACTGGCCGCCCGCGTTGCCGTCCCGTACGCCGTTCCAGTCGTACAGGGCCTGGGTGCCGCCGGCCGCGACCAGCGCCTTGCAGGCCGCGGACTTCGGGTGCTCGGGGCCCTCGGCGAAGCAGGCGGAGATCCGGCTGACCGGGTCGGTCATCGAGCCGTGGGCGACGGCCGGGGTCGCGGTGAGCGCGGTGAGCGCCAGCGGGGCGATGCCGGTCAGCGCGATCCCGGCTGCCGTGCGGCGAGCGGTCATCGTGGGGGTCTCCTTCGTCGGATCAGGGGGAGCGGCACCGGCGAGGGCGCTCGGCCCGGTCGGTGCGATCAGCACGCTAGCCCCGCTGAGCAGGGCATTTCGGACCGGAAGCCGGTTCGTGGCGATCTTTATGGCCCTCTTAAGGGAGATCTGAGGAGGGATTAAGTCCCGGGGCTTCCGGGGGCGTGGGACGAGGGCGCGCGGGTGCAAAAAGGGGCGCGGGGCGGGGCGGGGTGAGGCCGGGGACGGGATGCCGGAGGGTGATGCGGTGGTGGTGGGCCGCGAGTTGACAAAGTTAGGTATGCCTAACCTAATCTTGCGCGGGTGAACGAGGCCGCACCCCCGAACGACGCCTGCGCGGGCCTGATCCTCCTCGCCCGCAACCCCACCGACTCCGTCACGGAAGGCTTCCTGCCGGCCGCGGCCCGCCTCGGCCTCGCCGTGACGCTGCTGACCGACCAGCCGGACGCCCATCAGGAGGCGTACGAGCGGTACGCGTGCGGGCGGCGCGGGGGCGGGCCGGCGGCGGCAGCGCTGCCCGACGGGCTGGAGATCGTACCGTGCGACGTACAGGACTTCCGCGCGGTGATCGCGCGAACCGCCGTACGGACGGCTGGAATTGCGCCACCCGCCGCGGTCTTCACCAACAGCGACCACCTCCAGACCCAGGCCGCCCTGGCCGCCGAGTACTTCGGCCTGCCCGGCAAGGACTGGCGTGCCGCGCTCCGCACGAAGAACAAGGCCGAACTGCGGCGCAGCCTCGCCGCCGCCGGACTGGACACGGTCGCCGCCGCCGAACTGGCACCGGACGACCCGCCGGACGGGCACGGCGTCCCCTACCCCTGCGTGCTCAAGCCGCGCGAAGGGGTCGCCAGTGAGGACGTCTTCCTGGTGGCGGACGATGCGGAACTGACCGCGCGGTGCCGCGAGATCCGGACCCGGCGGCCCGGCGCCGCACTGGTCCTGGAGGAGTACCTGGAGGGCCCGCTGCACACCCTGGAGACCCTGGGAGACGGGCACGTACTGCACCCGCTGGCCTCCTTCCGTACGGACATCTCGCCACCACCGCACTTCATCGAGGAACGGCTGCGCCTGCTCCCCGGACCGCCCGCCCCCTGCACCGGTCAGGTCCTGGCCCAACTGCGCGCGCTCGGCGCCGGCTTCGGCGCCTGCCACACCGAATACGTGGACCAGGGTGGCCGGGCCCGGATCGTCGAGGTCAATGACCGGGCCATCGGCGACCAGTGCGACCTCGTCCTCGCCGAAGCCCTCGGCCTCCCGCTCTTCGAGCTGATCCTCCGCACGCACCTGGGGGAGCCGCTGCCGGAGACCCTGCCCGTACGGCGCGGTGTGCGGGTGCGCATGGAGTACGTGTGCGCCGGCCGGGCCGGGGTCCTGAAGGCCGCGCCCGGGGCGCACGTACGGGAGGCGGACGGCGTCCGCCTGGACTACCGGCCCTTACGCGAGACGGGCGAGCGGCACCCGCTGTACGGCACCAACCGTGACTTCCTCGGGGTGCTGCGGGCGACCGGCCACGACGAGGGGCGTATCGACGCGGCCGTACGGGAGTTCCTGGCCGCACACTGTTGGGAGATCGTGCCGTGACGGCGGTGGCGGGAGACGGCGTACCGGACACCCTGCGGGGCGCGGCCCTGGAGGACGGGGCTGCGCGGGGCGCGGCCCCGGAGAGCGGTGCGGAAGAGGACCTGATGCGGCGCGTGCTGAGCGCGCTGCTGCGGGAGGACGCGTACGGGCTGCGCCGCCGCGCCGGGACGGTGCGCCGCGCCGACGGGGACTGGCTGCGGCTGGGCCTCCCGGAAGGGCCGGTCCTGGTCCCGGTCGGGGCCGACGGCTTCCAGTGCGAGATCGCGGCCCGTAAGGGCGAGCTGGAACGCGCCGACGGCACACGGGCGGCCGGGGTGGACGGCGTCATGAGCGTGCTGCGCACCGCCGTGGCGCCCGAGGACCGGCCCGGCTTCGACGCCTTCACCGAGGAGTGCCACCAGGCGCTGGCCACGGCCCGGATACAGGCCGCCGAGCGCACGGCGGTCATCGCCCGGCTCGGCCCGCACGCGGGCGGCGGCGCGTACGGCGGGAACAACGGGACGGCGCCCGGCGGCCCCCGGGGCGCGGCGGCCGGTGCGTACGGAGGGGCCGTCAGGTACGCGGGGCCCGCCGCGTACGGAGACGGACTCGGCGTGGCGGCCGCCGCGTACGACGGTGACCGCGCCTGGTGCGGCCCCGGCGGCGCGCTCGACTACGACACCCTCGCCGCGTACCGCGACCACCCCGTCTACCCCACCGGCCGGGCCCGCATCGGCCTGGAGGAGGCGCAGATCCGCGCCTACGCGCCGGAGTTCGCGCCCGGCTTCGCGCTGCGCTGGCTGGCCCTCCCGAAGGAGGCCGTCGACGGCGCCCCGGCGGCGCTGCCCGCCTGGTGGCCCGCCCCCGGCGACCTGGGCCTGCCCCGGCTGGACGGCAGCCACCTCGCCCTGCCCGTCCACCCGCTCACCACCGGAGGGCCGCTGGCCGAAGCGCTGCGCGCCCGCGGCCTGGCGGACGACGCGCGGCTCGCCGACCGCGCCTGGCTGCGCGTACGGCCCACCCTGTCGATGCGGACCGTCGCCGTCACCGACGACCCGTACACCCACCTCAAACTCCCGCTCGCCACCGCCACCCTGGGCCGCCTCAACCGGCGCGGCATGAAACCCGGCACGCTCGTGGACGGCGCGGTGGCACAGCGGCTGCTGGAGACCGTCGTCGACCGGCACCCGCGCTTCGCCGAGACCGTGCTCCTCGCCGACGAGAGCACCCACCTGAGCGCCGGACACGACCTGCTGGCCACCCTGGTGCGCCGCTTCCCGAAGGGCAGCGGCGGCGCGGCCGCGGTGTGCGGCAGCGCCGACGGGCTGAAGGGCGCGCGCAGTCTGCGCGGCCTGCGCGGGTCCAGCGGCCTGCGCGGCGCCCGGGTCGTGCCGCTGGCCGCGCTCACCGCCCGGATGCCGGACGGCTCACTCGTCGCCGACGACCTCGCCGGCCGCTTCTACGGCGGCGACCTGCACGCCCTCCTCGACGCCTACCTGACGCTCCTCCTGGACTGGCACACCACCCTCTTCGCGTACGGCATCGCCCTGGAGTCGCACCAGCAGAACACCTCGCTCGTCCTGGACGAGGTGGCCGGCCGCCCCCGTCTGCGCCTGCTGCTCAAGGACAACGACGGGCCGCGGGTGAACACCGTACGGCTGGCCGCCGTCCTGGGCGGGGACGCCGCCGACCTGTGCGGATTCGACGACCGGCGCATCCTGGTGGGCGGCGACGCGCCGGTGGCGGACGTCTTCGCCACCATCACCGTCCACCTGTGCGCCGGTGCCCTCGCCTTCGAGCTGGCCCGGCTCGGCCGCGCGCCGCTGCCGGTGCTGCTCGGGCAGCTCAGGGCGCGCCTGACGGAAGCCGTCGACCGGCTGGAGGGCGCGCCCGGAGCCGCCGCGGCCGTGCTGCGCCACCGCGTCCTGGACGCCGACCGGCTGCCGGTCAAAGCCATGGTCACGGCCGGCAGCCTGTTCCCGAAACACCGGTCCGGGGCGTCGGACGTCAACAAGCACTACGTCACCGGGCCGAACTACCTGACGCCGGACCGGTGATCACGCCCCCGCCACCGGCCCCGCGCCGACGCTCCGGCCCTGCTCTCCCCACCCTCGTTGGAGTCCCCGCAATGCCCCTCGCCCCCTCCCGCACGGCCGGCCCGGCCCCCGCACTCCCGCTCACCGCCGACGAACCCGTCGCCCACACCCTCCTGAACTGCCTGCTGCGTGAGATCTGCGGCCCTGAGCAGCAGACCGCCCTGGAGGGCGCGCACCTGCTGCTCCGGCTGCCGCGCTGCGGCGAGCTGCTGCGGGTCGGGCTGCGCCGCCCCTCGCTCACCGGCGCGCACCGCTTCACCGGGCCGGCGGAGCGGTGGTGCGACGGCAGGTGGCACGAGCTGGGCTGGGCGGAGCTGGCCGCGTGCGCCCAGCGGGAACTGGAGCTGCGGACGGGCGTACGGAACGAGGAATTCCGCGCGCAGGTCGCGGCCAGCCACGCGGGCGTCACCGCGGCCCTGCGGCACGCCGCCGCCCCCGGCCGGGCGGGCAGCCGGGGCACCGGCCCGCACGCCCGCTACCTGCGCTCCGAACAGTCGCTGCTGTTCGGCCACCGGTTCCACCCGACGCCCAAGTCCCGTACGGGCAGCGCCGCCGACTGGGCCCGCTACGCACCCGAGGCCGGAGCCCGCTTCCCCCTGCGCCACCTGGCCGTACGCGCCGAGTGCGTCCGCGAGGAGGCCGCCACGCCCGGCGCGCTGACGGCACTGGACCGGCAGGGCGAGGTGCCCGACGGGTACCGGCTGCTGCCCGCGCACCCCTGGCAGTACGCCATGCTCCGCGCGCACCCCGCCCTGCGGGCCGCCGTACGGCGCGGTGACGTGCTCGACCTGGGGGAGCGCGGCGACGCCTGCGCGCCCACCGCGTCCGTCCGCACGCTCTACGACGGCCGGAACTTCCTCAAGTTCAGCCTCAACACCCGCATCACCAACTGCGTCCGCAAGAACGCGGACTACGAACTGCGCGGCGCCGTCGCCCTCACCCGCCACCTGGAATCCGTCGCCACCGCCCTCACCGCCCGCTTCCCCGGCTGCGGCCTGCTGCGCGAACCCGGCTACCGCACCGTGGACGTGGGCGACCGCGAACTGGCCGAAGGGCTCGGCGTCATCGTCCGCGAGGGCCTGCACGCGCGGCTGCGGCCCGGCGTCACCCCGCTGCTGGCCGCCGCCGTCGCCGACGAGCACCCGTCGAGCGACGCCCAGTTCGGCGAGCTGCTGCGCGGCGCCGGCCCGGTGGCGGCGCTGGGCTGGTGGGACGCGTACCTCGCCCTGCTCGTACCGCCCGTGCTGGCCGCCTACTTCGACCACGGCGTGGTCCTCGAACCCCACCTCCAGAACGTCGTCCTCGGCGTCGACGCCCTCGGTGTGCCCGCCCAGGTCCTCTTCCGCGACCTGGAAGGCACCAAACTGCTGCCCGGCCCGCACGCCGCGTTCCTGGAGGGCCTGCCGCAGGACGTGGCCCGCGCCCTCGTGTACGAGCGGCAGCGCGGCTGGGACCGGGTCGTCTACTGCCTGCTGGTCAACCACCTGGCCGAGACGGCCGCCGCCGTCGCCGACCGGTACCCGGCCCTGGAGGGCGAACTGTGGCGCGCCGTACGCGGAGTGCTGCGCGAACGGAGCGCCGCGCACGGCGAACCGGCCGAACTGCGCGCCCTGCTGGCCGGCGAGCCGCTGCCCGCCAAGGCCAACCTGCTGACCCGGTGGGGGCGCGCCGCGGACCGGGAGGCGGGGTACGTCCGCATCACCTCGCCCGTCGGCCCCGGCGCCGCGAACGGTACGGTGGCCGGCGGCCCGGCCGCGCCCCGCCCCCGCGCCGGATCCCGGGCCGCCCTCCCCCGTCCCCGGAGCACCTCATGATCACCGAGCTGGCCGCGCGCCACGTGGACACCCTCACGGCCGGTCACCAGGGCCCCGGCGGCGCCCTCGACGGCCCGCTGCCCGCCTACGTCCACGACCTGGCCGACCTCGACGCCCACGCGGCCTCCGTACGGGCCGCGCTGCCGCCCGCCGTCGAGCTGTACTACGCGGCCAAGGCCAACCCGGACCCGCATCTGCTGCGGACCCTGGCCCCGTACACCGACGGCTGCGAGGTCTCCTCCGCGGGCGAGGCCGCCCACGTGCGCGCGGCCGTGCCCGCCCAGCCGCTGGCGTTCGGCGGGCCCGGGAAGACCGAGGCGGAACTGCGCGCGGCCCTGGACCTGGGCGTCGAACGCTTCCACCTGGAGAGCGAGCACGAACTGCGCATGCTCTCCGCACTCGCCACGGAGGCCGGCCGGCCCGCCGACGTACTGCTCCGCGTCAACCTGCCGCTCGGCCCCGGGAGCACGGCCGGCGCCGCGCTCGCGATGGGCGGCCGGGCCACGCCCTTCGGCCTCGACCCGGCGCGCGCGGAACACTGTCTGCCGCTGCTCTGCGACGGGCCGCTGCGGCTTCGCGGCATCCACGCCCACCTGGCCAGCGGCCTGGACGCGCCCGCCCAGCTCGCGCTGGCGGCCCGCATCACCGAATGGGCCCGGCACTTCGCCGCCCGGCACGGCCACTCCCTGTGCGAGATCGGCCTCGGCGGCGGTATGGCGGTCGATTACACCCGCCCCGGCACCCGCTTCGACTGGGCGGAATACGGCACCGGGCTCGCCGGACTGGCCGACCGCTACCCCGAATTCACCCTGCGCATCGAACCGGGCAGGGCGCTGACCGCGTACTGCGGCTGGTACGTGACCGAGGTCCTGGACGTCAAGCACAGCCACGGCGAGGCGTTCGCCGTCCTGCGCGGTGGCACCCACCACCTGCGCACCCCGGCCGCCAAGGGCCACGACCACCCCTTCGTCGTCCTGCCCGTCGAGGAGTGGACCCGTCCCTGGCCGCGCCCGGGCGCACATGGACAGGAGGTCACGCTGACCGGGCAGTTGTGCACGCCGAAGGACGTACTGGCGCGCCGGGTGCCGGTCGCCCACCTGCGCGCCGGGGACCGGGTCGCCTTCGCCCTGGCCGGGGCGTACGCCTGGAACATCTCCCACCACGACTTCCTGATGCACCCGCCGCCGGCCTTCCACTTCGTGGGCGGCGGCGCACCGGCGGGACGCGGGCGGCGGGCCGGGAGCGCTCGGCCGCGGACGTCCTGCGTTGAGCGCTGAACTGCTGGTCAGGAGGCTGCCGTGGTGCCGCGACCGGCCGTTGTCAGTGGTACCTGTCACGCTCGGTACATGAACCAGGAAACACCGGCGGAGCCGGGCACGGACGGGCTGAACCACCGGCAGGCGGCGTACTGGGACACCGCCGCAGCCCACTTCGACGACGAACCGGACCACGGCCTACGGGATCCCGCGGTACGCGCCGCGTGGGCCGCGCGGCTACGGTCCTGGCTCCCCGGGACGCCCGGTGAGGTGCTGGATCTCGGGTGCGGTACGGGCAGCCTGGCCGAACTGGCCGCCGGGCAGGGCCACCGCGTCACCGGCGTCGACCGTTCCCCGCGCATGATCGAGCGGGCCCGCGCCAAGCTGGCGGGCCGGGACGTCACGCTGCTGGTGGGCGACGCGGCCGAGCCGCCGGTGGGGGAGCGGCGGTTCGACACCGTCCTGGTCCGGCACGTCCTGTGGGCGCTGCCCGATCCGGCGGCGGCGCTGCGCCGGTGGGCGGGCCTGCTGGCCCCCGGCGGCCGGCTCGTCCTGGTGGAGGGCCGCTGGGGCGAGGCGGAACCGCTCGGACTGGCACCCGCCGAAGCCGTCCGCCTGGCAGCGTCGTCGGCTTCCCGGACCCACCTCGAAGACCTGTCCCACGACGCGGCGTTGTGGGGCCGGCAGGTGCACGACGAGAGATACGCGCTGATCGTGCACCCGAAGCCGAAGCCGAAGCCGAAGCCGGAGCCGACCACGGACCCGGAGCCGACCACGGACCCGGCCTCCGTACCGGTCCCCGTACCGGCCCCCGGTCCGCTCCCCGCCCCCGCCCGGCACGCGGAGGTGGTGGACGTCCACCTCGTGCTGCGGCGCGGGGACGAGGTGCTGCTCGCCCGGCGGGCCGGTACGGGATATGCGGACGGGCTGTGGCACGCGCCGTCGGGGCATGTCGAGGACGGCGAGGACGTACGGGAGGCGGTGATCCGGGAGGCCGCGGAGGAGGTCGGGCTGCGCCTGGCACCGGACGATCTGCGGGTGGTGCTCGTCATGCAGCACCGGGCGCCTGCCGGGCAGCCGCGGGTCGGCTGGTTCTTCGAGGCCGTGTACGGCGCCGGCGGCGAGCCGGTGAACCGGGAGCCGCACAAATGCGCGGAGCTGGGGTGGTACGGCCTGGACGCGCTGCCGGACGACATGGGCGCGTACTGCCGTGCCGGCCTGGACGCCTACCGGGCCGGCCACCGGTTCCTGCTCCACCTGCACCGGCCGGGCGACAGCATCGCGTACGACGCGCGGGAGCCGGACCGTACGGCGGTGCTCGACGGTGGCGGCGCGGCCGGGACCGCAGGGAACGGTGCGATACCCGGCGGCGCCTGACGCCGGGGAGGTCAGGCGCCCGGGAGGTCAGGCGCCCGGGAGTGCGCGGACGCAGTGCCACTCGGTGGCGAACGGGCGGTAACCCAGGGCGGTGTTGATGGCGAGCATCGGGGCGTTCTCGGCGTCGTTGGCCGTGAACGCCTGGGTGCAGCCGGCGTCGCGGGCCCGGTGCAGGGAGGCGGTCTTGGCCAGCCTGGCCAGGCCCCGCCCGCGATGGGCACGGCGGGTGCCGGTCATCTCCGAGCTGTAGCGGTCCTGGCCGTCCGTCCTGGCCAGGCTGAAGGCCGCGACCTCGGCGCCGACCGTCACCACCGTCGTCAGGTCCAGGTCGATGTCCGGGTGCTCCCAGGTGTGGGTGATCCAGTCCTCGTACGTCATCGCGTCGACGGTCAGGCCGTCCGGTTCGTCCGCCGTGACCTCGGCGTCCGCCTCGAACAGCGGGCGCGGGTCGGCTCCGAGGTCGGCGGCGGTGCGCAGCCGCGTACCGGGCGGGAGGCTCGCGGGCAGCGGCGGGAGGGCGGCGTGGGCGAGATCGAGGCGCAGGTGACGGGCCGGGCGCAGGCGGCGGTAGCCGCGGCGTTCGGCGAAGGCCATCGAGCGGGGGTCGTCGTGCGGGTAGGTGTGGAGGTGGGTGACACCGAGACCGGCCAGGTGGCCCTCCGCCGCGTCCAGCAGGGCGCTGCCCACGCCCCGCCCGCGGTGGCCGGGGTCGACCAGCGGCGCGACGAGGCCCTGCCCGGGCGTGCTGCTGTCGTGCACGACGGCGGCCTTCGCCGCCCCGACGATCCGGCCGCCGGTCTCGGCGACGAACAGCCGCAACCGGCGGGCGGCAGGCGCCTCGGCGACCTCCCAGGCGACGGACTGCGGAGTCGAGATCCCGTAGGGCAGGACGCGACGCCGTACGTCGCAGACGTCCCGGGCGTCGGAGCGGCGGAAGAGGCGCACGGTGAGAGTCATCAGCGGGACGCTACGCCCGCCACCCGCGCGCCGCCTCCGAATATCGCGGGGAGAGGAGCGGGGTACCACCGCAGGGCCGGGGCGGCCGGGCCGTTGCGGACGGCGGTGCGCCGGCCGTGGGACCGGTACGGCACCGGAGGTGTGGTGAACGGCGCGCCCGGGGAGCGTGCGGGAGCGGTACGCGCTCCAGCCGGGCCGGTGGCCGCGCCGTGTCAGGGTGCGACATGGGCGGCCCTGCGGACACGGCGGGTGCCGCTGGCGCACAATGGGGGCGACCCACCCCCTGCGTCCCAGCAACCCCCGTACCAGGAGCGCCACCGTGGCCGTCCAGCAAGCGCCGCCCTTGCGGCTGACCATCGACCCGGAGGCGGCGGACGCGCCGTTCGAGCAGGTCCGGGCCCAGATCGCCGGACAGGCCCGCGCCGGCGGGCTGCCGGTCGGCCGCAAACTGCCCACCGTACGCGGCCTCGCCGAACAGCTCGGACTGGCCGCCAACACCGTGGCCAAGGCCTACCGCGCCCTGGAGACGGACGGCGTGATCGAGACGCGGGGACGCAACGGCACCTTCGTCGCGGCGGCCGGCGAGGCGGCCGACAAGGAAGCGGCGACGGCCGCCGCCTCCTACGCGCGGCGCGCCCGGCGGCTCGGCCTGGACCACGCCGCCGCCCTCGCGGCCGTCACGGACGCCCTGCGCGCGACCTACGGAGACGAAGCCTGACCGCCTCCGCACCAGACGAACCCTGACCGCCTCCGCGCCAGACGAACCCTGACCATCGCCCCAGCAACGAACTGACCGCCGCCCCAGGAGACGACGCATGACCGCCCTCGCCCGCATCCAGTGCACCGCTCTGGACTGCCCCGACCCCCTGCGGCTCGCCCGCTTCTACGCGGAGCTGCTCGGCGGCGAGATCAACCGCCCGACCTCGCTGTGGACCACCGACGACGACTGGATGACCCTGCACCCCGAAGACGGCCCGGTCCTCGGCTTCCAGCGTGCTCCCGACCACCGCCCGCCCCGCTGGCCGGACCCGGCGCACCCGCAACAGTCCCACCTGGACCTCGGCGTCGACGACATGGAGGCCGCGCACCGGGCGGTGCTCGACGCGGGCGGCACCCTGCTCGACACCACCCACGACACCGGAACCCACGGCTTCCGCGTCTACGCCGACCCGGCGGGCCACCCCTTCTGCCTCGTACGGGAACGCCCCAAGGACCGGCAGGAGTAGACGCACCGGCACCGTCTGACGGATGAGGAGACGCCCGCAGGCCGTTCAGCGCAGCCAGGCGGGGTGGCTCCTGGGCCGGGGGAGGCCGGGGTACGGGGCCGGGTAGGCGACGCGCGTGACGATGTGGCAGTGGTTGCACCACCACAGGCAGCCGTCCGCGTCCACATCGTCGCCTTCGCACGCCATACAGGTGTCGCCCGCGACGGTCGCCGCCACGCCGCGGTGGTTGCCGTTGGCCATCCGCCGCTCGTACGCCGTACGTTCCAGCGCGTAGCAGCGCAGGCACAGCGCCTCGTTCAGGCCGGGCAGCTTGACCGTGTCCTGGCCGCACGGGCACAGCAGCACGCCGACATGGCGCGGATCCAAGCCGACCGGCCCGCCGCGCGGCCTCCCTTGACTCATGCCGGAACCTTTCCTGTACCGGCGCATCCACTGCACCGCGTCTTCACTGAGCCACCGCCCGGCGTCTCCCACTCGACCTCCCCGGCACCGCCGCAGTCCGGGCAGTCCTGCTCCGGCGGCATCCGGTCGGCCATGGCGTCCATCCTCCTCTTCGGCGCGCGGGGCCGCTGGGCTTTGGGCTGATCAGTTGATCGTCCGACTGCCGCGCCGCTACAGGTACAGCCCCGCGTCCGCCCCCGAGTCCTGCGCCGGGACCGAGGCGGGGCCGGTGCCGCGGCGCAGCGCGTACAGCTCCGCGAGGGTCGCCCCGTCGCGGCCGACGCCCTCCTCCTTGCCGAGCCAGCGCACCGCCTCCGTGCGGTTCAGCGGGCCCACCTCGATACGGGCCAGGCAGCGGCCGGGGCGGACCACCGCGGGGTGCATCCGCTCCAGGTCCTCGTTGGTCGTCACACCGACCAGGACGTTGCGGCCCTGGCCGAGCAGCCCGTCCGTCAGGTTCAGCAGCCGGGACAGGGCCTGCCCCGCCGTGTGCTTGGCCTCGCCGCGGACCAGCTCGTCGCAGTCCTCCAGCAGGAGCAGCCGCCAGCGCCCCTTGCCGGCCGCGTCGTCCTCGCCGATGGCGATGTCCATCAGGTAGCCGATGTCGTTGAAGAGGCGCTCCGGGTCCAGGACGCAGTCGACCTGGCACCAGTCGCGCCAGGAGCGGGCCAGGGTGCGCAGCGCGGAGGTCTTGCCCGTGCCGGGCGGTCCGTGCAGCAACAGCAGCCGTCCGGAGATCTCCTCGGGGGCCACCTTCATCAGCCGGTCCAGGGCCTCGGCCACCGGCGCGGTGTAGTTGGGGCGGATCTCGTCCCACGTGCCGGCGGAGATCTGCCGGGTCGTCCGGTGCGGACCGCGCCGGGGGGAGAGGTACCAGAAGCCCATCGAGACGTTCTCCGGCTGGGGCTCCGGTTCGTCCTCCGCGCCGTCGGCGGACTGGCCCAGCACCTTCTGGGCCAGTTCGTCGGTGGTGGCCGTGACGGTCACGTCCGCGCCGCGGTTCCACCGCGAGATCAGCAGGGTGAAGCCGTCGCCCTCGGCGAGGGTCGCGCTGCGGTCCTCGTCACGGGCCGAGCGCAGCACCTTGGCGCCGGGCGGCAGCAGCGTCAGGCCGGATTTGACCCGGTCGACCGAGCGGCTGCGCGCGTACGGCTGCGCACCACTGGCGAAGCGCCCCAGGAACAGGGCGTCGACGACATCGGACGGCGAATCGCTGTCGTCCATGTTCAGACGGATCGGGAGGGACTCCTCGGCGGGGGACGGCTGGACGCGGTCGGCACACATGCCCCTCATGATCCGGCAACAGCGGCCCCCGCGTACACGGAATTTCCCCTGTCACCGGGTCTTTCTCCGGGAACGCCGGCGCCAGGCGGACGCCCGCCCCGCACTTACCGGGAAACCGGCCGCCCGGCCCGCGAAGCTGGCTAGGCTGGCTCGTTGTGGGACGTCATGGGGAACGTCACGGTGGGGACGGGCACGGCGGTACGGAAGCGGCGCCGCCGCACCCCGCGGAACCGCCGGGCACCGCAACGGTCAGGCCACGCCGCAGGGTCCGCAACCGGCACCGGGCCGCCGCCCTGCTCGCGATGGGCGTGGCGGCGCTGGCGATGGCGCTGGCGATGTGCGGCTTCCCGCCGGAGAGCGGCGGCAACGGCGGACGGGCCGCCGCGTCCCCCGCCGCGCAGGTCGGCTGGGGCTTCACCCACACCGAGTACAGCGCGGACCGCGGCGAGCAGGCGGCCACCGCGAGCGCCGGCCGGCTGCTGTCCGGCGACCCGATGCCGCAGAACCAGCACATCATGGGCTGGGGCGCGCAGAACCCCGAACCGAGCCCGGGCACGTACGACTTCAAGGAGCTGGACAGCCGCGTCGACCTGATGCGCCGCACCGGCGGCACGCCCGTACTGACGCTGTGCTGCGCCCCGGACTGGATGAAGGGCGGCAAGGCCGGGCGGACGGACTGGAGCGAGCTGGAGAAGGCGCCGAGTCCGGAGCACTACGCGGACTTCGCCGCGCTGGCCGGCACGATCGCCCGCCGCTATCCGGACATCCGGCACTTCATCGTCTGGAACGAGCTGAAGGGCTTCTTCGACGAGGCCCGCAACCGCTGGGACCACGAGGGCTACACCCGCCTGTACAACATGGTCTACCGGGAGCTGAAGAAGGCCGACAAGGACAATCTGGTGGGCGGCCCGTACGCGGTCATGGACAGTTACGCGCCCGGTGACGACACGTACGCCTCCGACGTCAAGGGGCCGTGGGGCAGTCTCGACCGGCGCACCGTCGACGCCGTCGAGTACTGGAACGAGCACAAGGCGGGCGCGGACTTCGTCGTCGTGGACGGCTCCAGTTACACCAAGGACGACCGGTACGTGCCCGACGCGTTCACCGCGCCCCGTAAGTTCGCCGACGTCGGGCGCTGGCTGCGGGAGACGACCGGCCTGCCCCTGTGGTGGGCGGAGTGGTACGTCGAGGTCGCGGACCGCAACGACGACCGCAAGGGCTGGAGCGAGCCGCGCCGCACCGCCACCCAGGCGAGCGCGCTGATCTCCATGGCCGAGGGCGGCGCCACCAGCGGCTTCTACTGGAACCCGCAGAACGAGGGCGCCGACTGCCCCGGCTGTCTGTGGCGCAGCACCGAACTGCGGGACGGCGGCGGCCGGCTGCCCATGATGGACCTGCTGTCCCGCTTCTCCCGCGCGTTCCCGCCCGGTACGTCCTACGAGCACGTCGCCGTGGGCGGGGCCGGCCGCGCGGACGTCCGCGTCCTCGCCGACGACGAGGAGGTCCTGGCCGTCAACACGCGCGACCGCCCCGTACGGGTGACGGTGGACGGCAAGCCCGTCACGCTGGACGCGTACGGCATCCAGTGGCTGAAGCGCTGAGGCTCACGACATCGACACGAACCGCTGGACCAGCGCCACCAGGAAGACCAGCAGCAGCGGCAGGGCGAACCAGAAGGAGCTCTGCATCCAGCGCAGCTTGCGCACGCTCGGCCGCAGCGCCACCCGCACCACTTCGCGGACCGCGAGCAGCAGGATCAGGGCCCCGGCCGCCAGCGCGCCGACCACCGACCACGACGTCCACGTGATGCGCGGGCCGACCGGGCCGGGATCCGGCTCGTCCACCGGCCCCGGCGGCTGCTGCTTCATCTCGTAGAGCGCCGCGTGCTCGTTGCTCAGCACCCGGCGCAGCTCGGGCCGCTGGTCGAGGGCGGTACGCAGCCGCTGCTCCCAGCTCCTGGCATAGCCCGAGCCCAGGCGCAGCGACTCGGCCTGGGCGCGGTTGACCATGAAGTAGGACTGCGGTCCGGCGTCGCGCAGCGCGTCGACGACCGAGTCGGTCAGGACCGGGTCGCGTGGCGCCGGAATGGGCACGTACTGCACCCGTTCCATGTCCTTGGCCCCCCACGGTATGGCCGGTGTGACATCGTCGACCGTGTTGGCGGTCGGCCACAGCAGTCGCGCCGTGGGCCGGTCGTGCGCGTAGACGTAGTCCATCGCGGCCACCTCGCCCGGCCGGACGCGCTCGAACGGCTCGTTGCCCCAGCGCACCACCAGGAAGCCGGTCACCAGCACCACGCCCGTCAGCAGGGCGGCGAGCGGCCCCAGACCGCGGCGGGCGCCGCCGGCGTGCGGGAACAGCGCCAGCGCGCCCAGGACGCAGGCGCCGGGCAGCGCGAACATGAACACCCGCAGCGCCATCTCGCCGCCGTAGGACTGCATGCCGAAGGCGAGGAACGGCACGAAGGTCAGCACCAGCAGCGACCGTTCGGAGAACCCGGCGGCCCGCCGCCGCAGCACACCCCAGCAGGCCAGTGCCAGGACCCCGCCGGCCAGCGCCACCCGCGCGTACAGCACCAGTTTGTGGACGCTGTCGCCGGTGCCGATCCGGCCCGTGACGGACGAGGAGACGTTCCCGCCGATGCCGCCCACCCCGCCGAACAGCTCGTCGAAGTGCCCGGACCAGTACGGCTCGGCGAGGAAGCCGACCCAGACCACGACCACCACGCCGAACAGCAGCGGCAGCCCGTACAGGGACGTACGGCGCACCAGCACCAGGAAGGTCAGCACACCCAGCATCACGAACGGCGTGAGCTGGTGGCCCGCCACGGACGCCGTGAACAGCAGCGCCAGCACGGCCAGCAGCGTCACCCGCTGCCCCCGCCCGGCCGGCGCGACCTCCGCCTCGCCGGGCCAGCGCTTGCCGCGCAGCACCCGCGGGTCGCGGAACCACACCAGCAGGATCGCCGCGAAGACCAGGTACAGCAGGTACGTGAAGCCCTGCGGCGAGAAGTAGTCCTGGCCGACCCAGCCGCACAGCGCGAACAGCCACGCCGCGCTCCACTTCGCCCGCCAGCCCGCCCGTACGGACTTCAGCAGCAGGAACACCGGGGCCAGGTACAGCAGCTGGATGGTCAGCGGCCACCAGCGCAGCACCTCGGTGAAGTCCGTGACGCCGCACGCCTCGGCGAGGAACTGGGCCGCCGCGAAGAAGCCGGGCCAGCTCCAGCGCGCGTCCAGGTCCGGCACGGCGGAACCGGTGCGGTCGATGTGGTCCAGGAAGCCCAGGTGCTGCCAGGCCGTCGGGAAGCGCGGTTCGGCCTCCAGGACGGCGGGCAGCGCGTGCAGGGCCACCACGGTCAGGATCAGTACGGCCGTGAGCAGGGCGCGCCGCGGCCGGGACAGCCACAGGGCCGACGCGAAGGCCAGGACGAGCAGCACGGCGCCCAGCAGGGTCGCCGCGGGCAGCACGCTGATCAGGCCGAGACCGTTCATCCGGTCCAGGTCGGCGTCGCCCATGCCGCGCAGCGGCAGCCAGAACAGCGCGACGGCGGCGGCCAGCAGGGCCCAGATGCCGATGTCGGGGCGGTCGCCCAGCCGGGCCGTGAGCCGGTTGCCGAGCGGGCCGGATGCCGCGAGCCGGGCCTTGAGGAGGGCGGACGCGGCGGGGCGGGTCCTGAGCGGGGCGGACGGGGCGGCGGGTGGTCCGGGGGCCGGGCCCGGCCGGGCCGGTGGCGCACCGTCCGCCTCCGGTGCCGCGGCAGGCTCCACCCGGAGAACCGTCGCGGGCGCCGCGGGCGCCGCGGCCGCCGTCGGGGCCGGGGGCACCGGCCGCTCCGCAGCGCCGTCCCGGCCAGTACCGCCGTCCCGGCCCGTAGCACCGTCCCCGTCGCCCTGCGCCCAGGTCGGCGCCGGCGGCCGGACGTCCGGCCGGCGCTCCATGTGCTCGAAGTCCACGTGCAGTCCCAGGGGCATCGTGTCGACGTCCCCCAGGGCCCGCTGCGCCCACCGGGGCCGGTGCGGCACCGCGTCGGCCGCGTCGCCCGCCGCCTCCCGTGCGCGGTCGGGAGCCGGCGGTACGGCGGTGTCCGGGCGGGGCGCCCGCGCGTCCCCCAGATCACCGTTGACGGCCAGGTCCGCCAGGTCCCCGTCCGGCGCCAGGCCCTCGGCGGGCGCCCGTGTCAGCGGCGCGGAGGGGCGTCCCTTGAGGATGCGGTACAGCTTGACGGACGCGATCGAGACGATCACCGCCAGGCTGGAGATCTCCGCGACACCCGCACCGGTCAGCCCCATCCGCGGCAGCAGCAGCACCGTCAGGCCGAGGACCAGGACGCACAGCAGGCCCTGCATGTACGCCAGGCCGGAGGTACGGCTCTGGGCACGCAGCACCGCGAAGTAGACCTCCATCACGACGCGCAGCGCGGCGCCCACCGCGAACCAGCGCAGCAGCGGGGTGGCGGCGTCCGCGTACCCCTGGCCGAAGACGGCGAGGATGTACGGCGCGCACACGAAGAGGAAGAGACAGACCGGGATCATGATCCGGGCCATCCGGCGCAGCGCCGCCCGGGTGTTCTCGGCCAGCCGCGCCGGGTCGTGCGAGCCCTCCACGGTCAGCGAGGCGCCCATGTTGATGGCGAGCAGGTTGACCGTGCCGCCGATGGTGGTGGTGATGTAGAAGTACGCGTTGTCGGCCGAGCTGACCTGGGAGGCGACCAGCACCGGCACCAGGTAGACGACGGCCAGCGAGAAGAGCGAACCGGTGTAGTCACCGGCCAGGAAGCGCCCCATCTCGCGCAGCGACGGCGGCCGGGCGGTCCGCTCGGTGGCCTTCACGTGCCGGGGCACCAGCCGCCGGAACACCAGCCAGCCCAGTGGCAGTACGGACATCCCGATGGCGGCCACCCACGAGACGAAGACCCCCGCTGTCGGTATCGCCGCGGCGAACGCGACCAGCAGCCCCAGCTTGACCGTGGAGAACACCAGGTTGCCCACCGGCACCCACAGCGCGCTGCGCAGCCCGGTCAGCACTCCGTCCTGGAGGGTGAGCACCGACCAGGCGACGACGGCGACGATGAACCCCAGCCCGTGGACCGGACCGTGCAGGAACCGGTACGACGGCCCCCACAGGTTCAGGGTGAGCAGGAAGACCGTCGCGGCGAGCGCGACGACCAGCGAACTGCCCAGGTACGTACGGCGGACCAGCCGGCCGGTGGAGCGCCCGGCGACCGGGATGTAGCGGGCCAGCGCGCCGGTCAGCGTCAGCGAGGTCAGCCCCGCCAGCAGCTTCATCGCGGCGATGGCCGCCGAGCCCTGGCCGACCGCGGACTCCGTGTAGTACCGGGCCGCGACCAGCCAGAACCCCAGACCGAGCAGTCCGGAGATGCCGGTGTTCAGCATCAGCGCGTAGGCGTTGCGGAACAGCGGGCTGCCTCCGCCCCGCGCGCCGGGGAGCCGGCCGCCGAACAGGCGCTTGCGCCCGTCCCCGGCCGGTCCCCGCTCCGTACGCCGCTCGGACCGGGTGGTCGTGTCAGACACGGCTTCCGCGCACCTTCCCCACTGCCTTGACTGCCTGACGGGTCCTGCGGACCACGGCGTAGCCCTTGGTGAGCGCCCGCTCCCGGGCGAAGTACCGACCGAGGGCCCGGCCCTCCACCAGCCGCGCGAAGTCCTCGGTACCGGTGTCGCGCCCTACCGTCAGCCGGGTCAGCGCGTACGGGCCCTGGCACCGCCCCGCCAGGGCGTTGTTCACCGCCAGCGACTGCCGGAAGCCCGCGCCGCGCACCGCCCGCCGCACCCGCCGGCTGGAGTGGCCGTACGGATAGGCGAACGACACCGGGGGAGCGCCCAGTTGCTCGGCGACGAGCTGCTTGCAGCGGGTGACCTCGAACCACAGGCGGTCGTCGGACATCTGGTCCAGCTGCGGGTGGCTGTGGCTGTGGCCGCCGATCTCCACACCGGAGGCGGCCAGTTCGCGGGTCTGGTCCCAGTCCAGCATGGTGTCCAGGGCGCCCCCGGTGTCGTACGGGCCGCGCAGCCAGCCCGTCGAGACGAAGAGGGTGGCCGCGAAACCGTGCTTGGACAGCGCGGGCAGGGCGTGCCGGTGCACGCCCTCGTAACCGTCGTCGAAGGTGATCAGCACCGGCCGCTCGGGCAGCGGCCGGCCGCCCCGCCACGCCGTCCCCAGCTCGGCCGTGGTCAGCGGGGTGAAACCGCGGTCGTCCAGCACCGCCATCTGCTCGGCGAACGCCCGCGGTGTCACGGACAGGTCCAGCGCGGCCGGCGCGGGCGCGTGCGCGACCGCGTGGTACATCAGGATCGGCACCCTGCACGGTGCGCTCATGCCACCGCCCCCTCATTCCCCGGAGACGAAGACTCCCCGCCCGCCCGGGCAGTTGCGGGCAGCGTCAGCTTGGCCGGATCGTGCGGGCCCGTGGGGTACCGGGCCGTACCTCCCGTCCCGTCCGGTACGGGCACCACCACGAAGCCGCTGCCCGTCGTCCGCCTGTCGCGCCGCGCCCGCAGGCTCCCGAGCGCGTAGCCGAACGCGGTGGCGGACACCCCCGCGACGATCGCGCCCGCCCGGCCGGCGCCGCCCGGCCGCCGCAGCAGCGCGTCCCGCACGCCGCGCGCGATGCCCGCCGGCAGTACCCGGGTCGCGTAGCGCCGCTCCGCCGACAGTCCGTCCCGGGCGCCCACGCTGCGTGTCACCAGCGCTTTGGACAGGCCCTCCGCGTACGTACGGGAGCGGAAGTACGCGAAGCGCTCCCGGCCCTCCGGCACCCGGTGGTGGATCACCGCCCGGTCGTCGACCAGCAGCACGGCGTCCGGCACCGCGCGGGCCAGCCGGATGCACAGCTCGGTCTCCTCGCAGCCCAGCGGGCGTTTCCCGGCGTCCCGGCCGATGCCGGTGGCGAACCCGCCGGCGATCTCGAACGCCTCCCGCCGGAAGGAGGCGTTGCCGCCCAGGACGTTGCGGACGCGGACCGTGTGCGGGGTGCCGGGGCCGGTGTCGGCGGGGAACAGTCCCCGGTAGGCGCAGCCCACCACCCAGTCGAACTCCTCGGGGAACCAGGCCGGCCGCCGCCCTGAGGCCCACACCGGCTCGGTCCGGCCGCCGACGGCCAGGACGCGCGGGCCGGCGTAGCCCTCGGCGAAGTGCAGCAGCCAGTCGCGTTCGGCCACCGCGTCGTCGTCCAGGAAGGCGATCACCTCGCCGGTGGACTCCGCGATGCCGGTGTTGCGCCCGGCGGACAGGCCGCGCGGCCCGGCGTTGGCCAGGACGCGTACCGGAGCGCTTCCCCCCGGTGACGTGAAACGTTCCCTCAGCCGGTCCAGCAGGGCCGGATTGTGGTCGACCACGAGCAGGGTCTCGTGGGCCGGATGGGACTGGTCGCGCACCGAGGCCACCGCGGCGAGGATGTCGTCCCAGCGGTCTTCGGTGTACGCGCAGATCACTACGGAGACACGGACGCTCAAGACGCCTCTCCCGTGATCACGGCCGGGCGGGCGGGGCGCTTGTGGCGCGTACTGCGCTCGCTCAGTATCACCTTCAGCACCCGGAACCCGTCCCGTACGGCGCGCAGGTTGCTCACGCCGTGGATGCGGTTGTACTCGTGACTGGGGATCTCCTGCACCTTCAGGCCGGCCTTGACCACGCGGATGTTCATCAGCGTCTCGACCTCGAACCCGGCGCAGTCCAGCGCGATCTGGTCCAGGCAGTGCCGCCAGAAGGCGTTGTAGCCGTAGCACAGGTCGGTGTAGCGGGCCCCGAACTTGGCGTTGACCACGGTGGTCAGCACCCGGTTGCCCAGCTTGCGCACCGGCGTCATGTCGTCGGTGCCGCCGCCGTTGGCGAACCGCGACCCCTTGGCGAAGTCCGCGCCCCCCACCAGCGCGGAGACATAGCTGACGATCTCGGCGCCGTCCGCGGAGCCGTCCGCGTCGACCATCACGATGATGTCCCCGGTGCAGGCGGCGAACCCGCTGATCAGGGCGTCCCCCTTGCCCTTGCCGCGCTGTTCGACGACCTTGACGTCCGGCCGCAGTTCGCGCGCGACCGCCACCGTCTCGTCGGTGGAATTCCCGTCGACCAGGACCACTTCGTGTATCCACTCCGGAAGTGTCTTGAAGACGTACGGAAGATTCTCGGCCTCGTTCATCGCGGGTATCACGACACTGACCGGCGGAGCTATGGCCAGATGCGAGGAAACGGGACGGTATTGACCCTCGGCGGGTACCGGCGTCAACGGCTTCTGATCCGTTTGTGCGGAGTGGAGGAATGAACTCATGAGTCTTTTTCCCTCTCGTCCGGTGGACCGCCCACCCCCGGGCGGCCCGGATGGGTATCCGGTTCGAAAGGGGGGTTCACACCCCGCTCAGGACGGCATGGATCTTCCCGCCGGGTGAACAGGGTGAGCTGGCATGCGTGTTTCCGGCCGCGCGGCTCGTGTCCCGATGATCGACGCGGTTCTCGTCATGTGAAGATCGGACACGGCACCCCCCTACCGCGCCCCGCCCCGGGCCCTGTCGCGGCGCTTGAGCCCTCCCCTAGAGCCGCCTTGCATGACGTGCCGGTGCGGGTGATGTACGACGGTATTGATGACTGGGACTCTATGGCAATACCTCGCCCTCGTATCCCGTTCCGGGTCATTGGCGTATATGGAGCGGTCCGCTGATCAACCGCGCGACCGGATTCGGCCCATCCGTTTGAGGAGGCGATCAGCCGGTCCGAACAATTCCGGCCGGGACACCACCGTGTTGCGCAAGGCCCGCACCGGGACGCGGTGGGCGCGGTGACCCAGCGCGACCGGATGGCGGTGCCGTGACACCCAGCCTTCGGAAACCGTCAGCTCCCGCGTCTTGAGACAGTCCTTGTACTGCTTCTCACCGCGTCCCAGGTCGATATAGGCCAGCCCCTCCGCGGCGGCCCCCTCGGCCATGTGCAGATGCAGCACCAGGCCGGGCGAGTATTTCGCGTACGCCGGGTCGTACGCGGGGAACCAGCAGGACAGCACCCGCTCGGAACGGATGCCGAAGTGCGCGGCGACCGGTGCCTCGCCCGCGTAGAGCACCGACAGCAGCCCGGCGAAGGACCCGCTACGGGTGTGGAAGAGCTGGTCGACGAGCTGGACGATCCAGGGGTGGGCGAAGCGGTCGCTCCGCCCCGTCCTGCGGTACTGCGCCGACTTCCAGTCGAGCAGCCGGTGCAGCACCGCCGGGTCGCGCTCGTCGTGCACGTACCGCAGCGGACCGGCCTCCCGGCCCAGCTTGCGCGCCTTGGACAGGGTCCGGCGGGTGAACTTCGGGGAGTTCTCCAGCAGCCACGCCCGGTACGTGCCGTACCCCTGGTCCACATCGACCACAGGGGAGGGGAAGCCGCGCAGCTGTGCCGTCTCGAAGGGCTTCTGACCCTCCACCAGGTGGTCGAACTCCAGCACCGACAGTCCGCAGGCGTGCAGCAGCTCCTGGGAGTCCCACTGGAAGCCGGGCCGGTGCACCAGCCCCTGGGCGTCGGAGACCCCCAGCCCGATCGCCCGCCCGATGCCCAGCGGTGAGCGCTGGAAGGGCAGGAACGCGGCCGGCTCGCCGTCCTCCCGGATCACCGCGATCCGCACGCCGCGCCGGCACCGGCCGACGGCGAGGGCGAACTCGGGTGCCAGGAACGGGTTCGCCAGCTGGGGTGTGCCCAGCAGGTGGGCCTGGGACTGCACGGTGCTCCACGCCGCCCGGTCGGTGCCGCTGAGTTCACCCGGGCGGTACACGCTGATGTCCACGTCAGTTCGTCCGACTTCCCCGTCCACGGGCGCCGGCACGCCGGCGCCGCACGCTGACCCCTAGGAATACGATGCCGCTGAGCACGGCGACGGCCACCACCCCGCCACGCGCCGACCAGACGTGCAGCGCGAGCATGGCCTGCGCGACCAGCAGGTCCACCGCGACGGCCGCGGCCCCCGCGACGACGGCCCTGCTCAGCGGGTCCAGCCGGCCCAGCGCGGTGGCGACGGCGGTGGCGGGCGCCAGCACCAGGAAGAACAGGGTGCACGGCGCACGCAGCGGCGAGGCGATGTCGGCGAGCGCCAGGAAGGCCCCCACCCCACCCACGGCCACCGCCGCCCCGGCCAGTACGGGCGCCGAGTCCGCGCGCAGCCGCCCGCCCGCGCCGGGCTCCGGGCCGCCCGGCCCGTCGCCTTCCGGACCGGCGTGCGCGGGCGCGTCGGCCTCCGGATCGCCGTCCGGCGCGTTGCCGTTGATGGTCTTGGTGTGCATTGGCAGCTTTGCCCCCCATAAGCGCCTGATGCCGGGCTTCAATGTCGCGCAGGGGGCGCGCGGCCGTCAAGACGCGACGAAGGCGTGAACGGGCCATGTCCACCGCGTGGTCGACGGTGGCCCCGGACCGCTCACGAAGGCGTCGGAGCAGGGGCCGAAGGCGACCTTCGGGCGGTTGCCGGACGGTCCGGACACCGGCGGAGCGCCGGTGCCGGGCGCGGCCGCCCGGGGTGGGGTGCTGTGCGCCGGGGGCGGTGTGGCCTGATCGCTGTGGTGGGCAACCCCGGCGTCCGTCCGCCGTCCGACGGGGTGTCATGTACGCCTGGCGCCGATATCGCGACACGTCCACCGAGGTCACTCGTGATCGTGAGTATCGGCGCCGACACTTCCCGTAACGAAGCGGTCCTGCTACATCAGGAGGGGCAGAGATCCTGCTCAGGGAGGTTCCATGAGACTGTCCCGATGCGCGGCGACGGCGTCCGCGTTCCTCGTCACCTCGGCGCTCGCGCTCTCCGGCGCGAGCGCCGCCGTGTCCGCCCCCCGGCCGAAAGCCACCGATTACGTCGCCCTCGGCGACTCCTACTCCTCGGGCGTGGGGGCGGGCAGCTACGACAGCGGCAGCGGCTCCTGCAAGCGCAGCACCAAGTCCTATCCGGCCCTGTGGGCCGCCGCCCACACCCCCTCGTCCTTCGGCTTCACGGCCTGCTCCGGCGCCCGTACGGGTGATGTGCTCGCCCAGCAGCTCGCCCCGGTCAACTCCGGCACGGACCTGGTGAGCATCACCATCGGCGGCAACGACGCGGGCTTCGCCGACACCATGACCACCTGTGCCCTCCAGGGCGAGGCGGCCTGCCTGCGGCGCGTCGCCACGGCGCGCGCCTATGTCCACCAGACGCTGCCCGCCAAGCTCGACCAGGTCTACGACGCCATCGACGGCAAGGCACCCGCCGCCCAGGTCGTCGTCCTCGGCTACCCCCGCTTCTACAAGCTCGGCGGCGGCTGCGCCGTCGGCCTCTCCGAGAAGTCCCGCGCGGCGATCAACGCCGCCGCCGACGACATCAACGCCGTCACCGCCAAGCGCGCCGCCGACCACGGCTTCACCTTCGCGGACGTCAACACCACCTTCGCCGGACACGAGATCTGCTCCGCGGCCCCCTGGCTGCACAGCGTGACCCTCCCCGTGGAGAACTCCTACCACCCCACCGCCAACGGCCAGGCCAAGGGCTACCTGCCGGTCTTCGGCGCCGCCGCCTGACCCGTCCCCGCCCCCCTCGGAGAAGTCCCGCCCCGTGCGGGACTTTTCTACGGCTGCGGACCGCCGCCGTCCCGCGAACCCGTCGCCCCGCCGTACGGTCCGCCGTCCGTGGCCCCGCCCGTCGCCCCGCCCGTGGCCGTGCCCGCGGAGGTGGTGGGCGCCGGCGTGGTCGGCCCGGCGGTGGTGGGGTGCGTCGTGGCCGGCGGCCGGGTGGTCGTACGGGGAGGGGTGGTGCGGGGGTAGGTGTGGCCGGGCGCGGTGGTGCCGGGGTACGTACGGCCGGGAGTCGTGGCGCCAGGGGTGGTGGCGGTCGCCGTACCGCCGGAGGCCGTCCGCCCCGGGGACGCGCCCCCGCCGCCCGTACCGCCCCCGCCGCCGGTGCTGCCCCCGGAGCCGCCGCCCGTCGTACTGCCCGGCGTACGGGCCGGTGTGCCGCCGCCGTCCAGCAGCGCGTACGCCACTCCGCCCGCCGCCAGCAGGGCGAGCAGCGCACCGGCCAGCAGCAGCCGGACCGAACGCCGCCGGAGCCGCTCGGCCTCCTGGCCGGCCGCGGTCGTCGTGGTGGCGGCCCCGACCGGCCCTCCGGCCGGCGAGCCGGTGGGCGGGCCGGACTCCTGCCACGGCGCCGCGGGCCCGTACCCGTACGCGGGCGCGCCGTGCCCGGCGGTGACCGTCGGCGGCTGGCCGGGCGGCACCACCACCGTGGGCGTGGCACCGCTGCCCGCCACCGCCTCCAGCATCCCCTGCGCCTCGGCCGCGTCCAGCCGCTCCCGCGGGTCCTTGCGCAGCAGCCCCTCCAACACGGGCGTCAGCGGACCCGCGCGGCGCGGCGGCGGCAGCTGCTCGTCGACCACCGCGCGCAAGGTGGTCAGCGGTGTGTCCTGACGGAACGGCGAGTGCCCCTCCACCGCCGCGTACAGCGTCACGCCCAGCGACCACAGGTCCGACTCCGGGCCCGCCTGCTGTCCCAGCGCCCGCTCCGGCGCCAGGAACTCCGGCGAGCCCACCAGTTCACCCGTCAGCGTCAGCGCGGCCGAGCCCGCCACCCGCGCGATGCCGAAGTCGGTCAGCACCACCCGGCCGTCGTTGGACAGCAGGACGTTGCCCGGCTTCACGTCCCGGTGCAGCACGCCCGCCGTGTGCGCGACCCGCAGCGCGGCCAGCACCTGCGCCCCGATGCCCGCGGCCCGGGCCGGCGCCATCGGGCCCTCCGCGTCCAGGGTCTCGGCCAGCGACAGGCCGCGCACCAGCTCCATGACGATCCACGGGCGCCCGCCCTCGGACACCACGTCGAAGACGGTCACCACGTTGCGGTGCGAGATCCGGGCCGCGGCCCGGCCCTCCCGCTCCAGCCGCGTGTACAGCAGCTGCTCCTCGCGGCCCGACAGGTCGCGCGGCGCCCGTACCTCCTTGACGGCGACCTCGCGGGCCAGCAGTTCGTCCCTGGCCCGCCACACCACTCCCATGCCGCCCCGGCCCAGCTCGTCGACCAGCCGGTAGCGGTCCGCCAGCAGCCGTCCGCCGTCCCCGCCGCCCCGCTGGCCGCCGGTTCCCGCACCGCCAGGACCCTCGCTCATGGACGAGCCCCCCCTCGCGAAAGAGCGATCCGGTGGAAACGTACCTCAACCCAGCGTTGTTGCCGCCCCCTTGAGCAGCAATCCGCAGCCGAGCAGGAGGACGACGGCGGCGGTGCCGACGGGAGCCAGCCGGTGCGCGGCGGACAGCAGCCGCGCACCGGCCCCCCGTCCGGCGGTCAGCCGGCCACCGAGCCGCAGCGTCAGCCGGACGGCGAGCAGACCGGCCGCGGCCAGCGCCCCGGCCAGCCCCGCGCCGTACGCGACGACCAGCAGGAACCCGAACCACGCCTGGCCCAGCGCCGCGGCACCGACCAGGACCACCACCGCGGAGGGGCTCGGCACCAGCCCGCCGGCGAACCCGAGCAGGACGATGCCGCGGAGGCCGGGGCGGGTGGGGTGATGGTGGTGGTGTTCGTGAGGGTGCTGGTGATGATGGGAGTGGCCGTGTTCCTGCCCGTTCCCATGCCCGTGCCCATGCGCGTGCCCGTGCCCGTTCCGCCGCAGCCGCAGGGCGCGGCGCAGCAGTACGGCTCCGGCCCCGGCCACCAGGGCCCCACTGGCCACCCCGAGCCAGGCCACCACGGAGGGCGCGGCGGCCGACCCGGCGGCGATCAGCGCGCCCAGCGCGAAGACGCCGAGGGTGTGCGTCATGGTCACCGACAGGCCCAGGACCAGCACGTCCCGCCGCGAACTGCGGCCGCCCGCCGCCGCTGCCGCGGCCATCATGGTCTTGCCGTGCCCCGGCGCGAGCGCGTGCAGCGCGCCGAGCAGCAGGGCGGCGCCGAGGGCGAGGGCCGCGAAAGCGGGGGTCAGCGCGTGCCGGGCGACGAGTCCGGTCAGCGCCTGGGTCCAGCGGTCCGCGCCCCGCGGCAGGACGGACCCGGCGGGCGGGGCGGCCGCCGGCGGCGCACCGGCCGTCTCCGGCAGCGCCGGTCCGCCCGGCACGGCACGTACGGCCGCCGTGCGGCGGTCGGGCGGTGACGCCAGCACCTCCCGCGGATACGCGGCCAGCCGGCGGGAGGCCGACGCCGTGGGGACGTCGGACGCGGTGAGCCGGGTCCGGTCGCCGCGGGCCGTGATCTCCCGCCAGCCGGGCGCGCCGTCGCCCGGCGCCGCGCGGAACCGCAGTGCGGCCCGCCCGTCCGACGGCAGCCGCGCCGTCAGCCGGCACTCCAGACGCAGCGTCGGCAGCCCGGCCTGGCCGGGCCGGGCGGCGGCCGTGGCGCGTGCGGTCCGTAAGGCTTCCCGGCGCCCGGCCACGGTCAGCCCGCTGCCGCGGGCCGCCGTCGCGCAGCGCTCGCGGGCCCAGCCCGCCAGTTCCGTACGGCTCATCCGCCCGTCCCCGTCCCGGTCGACACGGGCCTTCTGCTGGGCGGCCGGGATCTCCGCGAGGTCTTCGACATGGTCCACGCGCAGTGCGCCGGGCCGCACGACCAGTCCGTCGTACTGGCTGACGGTGAAGTTGCCCAGGGGGTGCGCGCTCGCGGGACCGGCCGGTACGAGCAGCAGCAGGGCGGCCGCGAGCACCGTCACCAGCAGGGCGGCGGCCCGCCGGGTCACCGTCCGGCTCCCAGGGAGGCGAGTGCGGACCGGGCCGCGGCCGCGCCCGTGGGCGAGAAGCCGGGGTCCTGGCGCAGGGCCGCGGTCAGGTCACGGCGGGCGTCGGCGGCCCGGCCGAGCGCGCGCTCGATCATGCCGCGGTGGTAGCGGAACGCCGCGTCCCGGAAGCCGGGGGCGGCGGCGCGCTCGGTGTAGGGGAGGGCTTCCCGGTCCCGGCCGGTCCGGTGCAGGGCCCAGGCCAGGGCGTCGGCGCTGTGCACGGTGTGGCGGCGGCCCCATTCGGCGCGGGCGGCGCGCAGGGCGGCCTGCCGGTCGCCGTGGTCGGCTTCGATGAGCGCGGTGTCCAGGTCGACGGCCACGCCGTTGGCGCGCGCGAGGTCGGTCCAGGTCCCGGCCAGGGCGTACTGCCGCTGGGCCGCGGCCCGTTCGCCGCGCGCTTCGTAGACCTCACCGAGCGCCGCCAAGGGGCCGGGCAGCGGGTAGCGGCGGACCACTTCGCGCAGTTCGCGGGCTGCCGTGCCCAGTTGCCCGCGCGCCGCGTAGGTGCGGGCCCGGCCTTCCAGCGCGGGAAGATGCCCGGGTACGGCCCGCAGCGCGGCCCCGTAGTGCCGCAGGGCCGTCACGTACTGGCCCTGACCGCGCGCCAGGTTGCCGAGCGCTGTGGCGACGTAGGCGATGTCGTCGGGCTGCGCGGCCGACCGCAGTGCCAGGTCCAGCACCGTCCGGGCGCCGTCGGTGTCACCGTGCAGCTCCCGTACGTACGCGAGCCGCGTGAAGGCCGGAAGTCCGGGGCGTACCGCGTCGGCGTGCCGTGCGGCCGCCAGCGCCGCGTCGTAGCGGCCCAGTTCGACCAGTGCGTCCACGCGGACCGCCAGCGCCCGCTCGCTGTACGGATTGACCGCGAGCGCGGCGTCCGCGTCCCGCAGCGCGGCGCGGAAGTCGTGCCGGGCGGCGGCGAGCGCTCCCCGCCCCGCCAGCCCGGCGTCGTTGCCGCGCGGCCGGAGCGCCAGCGAGCGGCCGAGGGCGTTCTCGGCCTGCGGATAGCGGGTCGGGTCGCCGGTCGTACGGGCCTGTTCGACGTAGGCCGCGCCGAGCTGTGCCCAGCCGGACCAGTCCCCGGGCCGCTCCCGCAGCCGTGCCTGGAGGGCGTTGACGGTGCCGGTCAGGCCGGCTGCCGCGCCGCGGCCCACGGGGACGTCGGGCGGCGACGGCGCGGGCACGAGGGCGGGTGCCCGGCCGCCGCCACCGCCCAGGGCGAGCCCGCCGATGGTGACCGCGCAAGCGAGGAGCAGCACGGTCACGACGGCGGCGGCCAGCCGGCCACGCGCGCTCCTGGGCGTCCTGGGGTGCTTCAACGCCCGGCCCTCGCGCGCCGGTTGGCACGCAGCCACAGCAGGCCGGTCCCGATGAGCACCAGTCCGGCGGCGCCCGCCGACGCGGACGCGATCAGTACGGCGTCGTCACTGTCACCCGTGCCGCTGTCCTGCGACCGCAGTCCGGTCCGCAGCCCGGCGGACTGGTTCGTCGTGCCCTGGCCGCCGGAGCCGGTGCGGTCGGCACCGGACTTCTTGGCCAGCGGTCCTTCGGAGCCGGAGGTGGGCAGCGCCAGGTAGGGGAAGGTCTTCCCGAAGGCCAGGTCGTTGGTGTCGACCGCGTCCCCCAGGTCGTTCTTCTGCCCGACCAGCTCGCCCTCGACCACCTGGAGGGAGATGTCCACGACGTCGTCGGTGAGCCGCCGGCCGTTCGGGTAGCCCGCGTTGTCCCCGTCGAGGACGCCGAGCCGCTTGGGCTGTGCGGTGGGCCGGATGGAGGTGTTCAGCCGCAGCGCCTCCGCGGGGCGGACGTTGGGCGGCTGGTTGAGCTTCGGTATGCCGGTCAGGAAGGCCTGGATGAGGTCCTTGCGGGGCAGCGCCGGCGCCTTGATCCCGTAGATCTTCTCGATCAGGCGGGCCAGTTCGGGGTCGGTGACGTACTTCAGGAACTGCGCGTCGTTCCACGGCGCGGACGCGTTGAAGCGGTCCTTGTCCTTGACCGGTACGACCAGTTCGTTGACGAGCGGGCTGCCCAGCCGCGACACCTGCGACCAGCCGCCGGAGGCGTTCCTGCGCTGGGTGGTGGACCAGACGCCGATCACCGGCTGCGCGGCGGACTGCCGCAGTTCGCTCGTCGGCACCTGGAGGGCCACCGACTGCACGTTGTAGCCCTTGAGCGTGTCCCGGCCGACCTCGGAGAGGTCACCGCCGTACAGCAGGTCGAAGGCGCGCAGGTCCAGGAAGAACGGGTCGTCCGCCTGGCCCGCGAAGGTCTGCCCGCCGCCCGCGACCGGTCGCACCGCCTGGTCGCGGAGCTTCTGGTAGTCCGGCATCGAGGCCTTGCCCACGTTGGAGGGCGCGGCGGTCAGATCGTCGGCGATCTTCGAGCTGGAGACGACCTTCTGGTCCTTCAGGCGCAGCAGGTCGATGTCGTACGTCTGGTAGTAGTTCAGGTCCTTGTCGTCGAGCGAGGTGACCTGGCCGGTGTTGTAGAGGAACGTGTCGCCGCTGCGGTAGTGGTCCTTGAACGTCCACCGGTAGATCAGGTCGCCCTGGCCGTCCCCGTCGCTGTCCACGTGCACGTCGTACTGCGCGTCGGTGGCGAACTTGTAGAAGTTCGGGCCGCCGGCGGGCTCCGCGAACGGCCACCAGTTCACCGTCAGCGTGGTGGTGTCCGGCTTGTCGGGGCTCTGGTACGCGTACACGTCCGTGGTGTCGTACTCCGGCTGCCCGGAGATCTGCGGTGCCTCCCGGTGGCTGGAGGCCTGCGCGGAGCGGACCGCGAGCGGCCCGGCGGCCGCGCCGGCGATGCCCGCGGTGGCCAGCGAACCGCACGCCAGCACGGCGACGGTCCGGTGGCGCCTCCTCCTGCCTTTGCCTGGCCTGGCGTTCTTCTCGTCCTGCGCGGTGGCGGTCATCGTCCTCCCCCTCGGATGGGCCGGGCGGGCCGGCCTGGGCGCCCCGGTACGGCGGCGGTGCGGCCGTACCGGAGCTGTGGCGGCTATTCGGGGCCGCGCGCCGTCCGGATGGGTACGGATTCCGCGGGCCCGGGAATCCGCGGCCGGCCGGACCGGTCCGCCGCGCGTCTCGCCCCGAATCCACCACGGCGGGACAATGACCGGTCGTCACGGGAACGGGGTGAGCCGCGTGGACTCCGGAACGGCCGCAGGGCGCGGTGCCGAGGTGCTGCTGCCCCTGATCGCGCGGGGTGACCACGGTGCTTTCGAGGAGCTGTACGACCTGGTGTCGCCGCCCGTGTTCGGCATGGCCCGGCGGGTGCTGCGGGACACCGCCCAGGCCGAGGAGGTGACGCAGGAGGTGCTGCTGGAGATCTGGCGGCGGGCCGGCCGCTACGACCCGGGGCGTGGCAGCGCGCTGGCGTGGATCCTCACCCTCGCCCACCGCCGGGCGGTGGACCGGGTGCGGGCCGCGAGGGCCGCGAGCGATCGTGAGGAACGGGCCGCGCGGCGGGGCGCGGTGACCGTTTTCGACGAGGTGGCGGAGGAGGTCGAGTCCACCTTCGAGCGCGAGTGGGTACGCCGGTGCCTGGACCGGCTCACCGCGTTGCAGCGGCAGTCGGTCACCCTCGTGTACTACGACGGCTACACGCACCGGGAGGCGGCGCGTCGGCTGGCCGTACCGCTCGGCACGGTCAAGTCCCGGCTGCGCGACGGGCTGGCGCGGCTGCGGGACTGCCTGGCGGGTGCCGTATGAGCCGCCGCCCGCCGTACGCGGCCCTCCGTGACGCGCTGCGCGCCGGCCGGCGGGGCCCGCACGCCCTGGCCGCCCCGTACGCGCTCGACGCCCTCGGCCCGCGGGAACACCGCCGCTTCGAACGGCACGTGCGCCGCTGCCCGGACTGCGCGGCCGAGTTGCGCGTCCTGACCGAGGACGCCACCTGGCTCGCCCGTGCCGCCGCCCGCCCGGCCCCCGACGAGCTGCGCACCCGGGTCCTGGCGGCCGCCCTCGCCACCCCGCAGGAGGCGCCGGCGCCCGAGCCGGCCGTACCACCGGGGGAGGCCGGCACCACCACGGACACCGCCCGCCCGCGCCGGCCCGCCCGGTCCGTCCCCCGCCTCGCCGCGGCGGTCACCGCGCTGAGCCTCGCCGTCAGCGCCCTGCTCGCCGTCCAGCTCGTCCGTACGGACAGCGAACTGGACCGGCAGCGCGCCGTGACCCGGTCCGTGAACGCGGTCCTGGCCGCACCGGACGCGCTGGCCGTCTCCGGGCGTCCGATCGGCGGGCGGTCGCTGAGCGCGGTCGAATCGGTCGCCATGAACCAGGCCGTGGTGAACGCGGCGGGATTGCCTCCGCCGCCCGCCGGGCACGCGTACCAGCTGTGGCGGATGCCCGGCGGGCCCCGCACGGCCCGCTCCGCCGGTGTGCTGCCGTACGACCCGAGGACCCGCACCGCGGGCCCCTCGGTGGTACGTGATCTTCGGCACGGCGGCACCGGGCGGGCGGACCGGCTGGCGGTCACTCTGGAGCCGGCCGGCGGCTCCGTCAGGCCCACGACCTCGGTACTCATCCAACTCGCCCTCGGCTGACCATGATCCGTAAGCTGGCGTCAACGTCGGTGCGCGGGAGGTGAATACCGGTGCCCGGGCCGCGCGCGTGTCGCGGAGGAGAGATAGGGTTACCCTGCCCGGGCCGGGTGCCCTCGTACGGGTGGGGAGTGTCATGGAACAGATAACAATGCGCAGCAGGCCACGCGTGCCTGCCATCAGTTGCGGAAGCGGCGCGTCCAGCGCGCGGCTCGACCGCCATCTCGCGGTGCTGGGCGGACCTGCCGTCCCGCAGCGGGAGACGGAGGGCGCGACATCGTTGATGCAGGAGCTCACCGCTCGTGATCACGGGCGCACGAGGACGAACCGCGGCGCCAGGGTGTCGCTGTTCGCACCGCTGCGCAGGCTGCGCCGGTCGCTCTTCGGCGGCCACGGCTGAGGCACGGCCGACGCCGTACCGTCCCGGTCCCTCAGGCGGCCACACCGTCCCGGCGCAGCGCTGCGATCCGCTCGCTCGTCAGACCCAGAGCGCTCAGCAGCGCGTCGGTGTGTTCGCCGAGGGCCGGTACGTCCCCCATCACCGGCCCGGCACTCCCGGGCAGCGTGACCGGCGGCAGCAGCGCCCGCAGCGGCCCAGCCGGTGACCCCACCTCCCGCCAGCGGTCCCGCGCCGCGAACTGCGGATGCCCGGCCAGCTCCGCCACCCCGTTCAGCCGCGCACAGGCGATCCCCGCCGCCTCCAGCCGCCGTACGGCTTCCCCGGCGCCCATCCCGGCCAGCGCCTCACCGACCACCCGGTCCGTC
Source organism: Streptomyces sp. NPDC052496 (assembly GCF_040679095.1). Taxonomy (NCBI): domain Bacteria; kingdom Bacillati; phylum Actinomycetota; class Actinomycetes; order Kitasatosporales; family Streptomycetaceae; genus Streptomyces; species Streptomyces sp. NPDC052496. The sequence continues at coordinate 115,768 of NZ_JBFAUH010000018.1, read as the reverse complement.
CTGTCCCGGTTGCGGGTCCGCGCCACATTCGTCGCGAACGCCGGATCCTCCGCCAGTTCCGGCCGCTCCAGCACCTGCCGCGCCAGCCGCTGCCACTCCCGGTCGTTCTGCACCGACAGCAGCACCGGCTGTCCGTCCGCCGTCGGATAGGCGTTGTACGGCGCGATGACGGCGTGCGCGACCCCCGTGCGCGCGGGGGGTGTGCCCCCGTACATCCCGAAGTAGAGCGGATGCCCCAGCCACTCGGCCAGCGCGTCCAGCATCGCCACCTCCACCGGGCCGCCGCGCCCTGTCGTGCCGCGGCGCACCAGCGCGGCCAGCACACCGGAGAAGGCGTACATCGCCGCCGCGATGTCCGCCGCCGGTATCCCGGCCTTCGCGGGCTCCTCCGGCGTCCCGGTCAGCGAGACCAGCCCGGCCTCGCACTGCACGAGCATGTCGTAGGCCCGCTTGTGCGCGTACGGGCCGCCGGGACCGTAACCGGAGATGTCGACGGCCACCAGGCGCGGATACCGGGCGCACAGCGCCGCCGCGTCGAGGCCGAGCCGCGCGGCCGCGCCCTGCGCCAGGTTCTGCACGAACACGTCCGCGCCGGCGACCAGTTGTTCCAGCAGCTCGCGCCCCCGCGGGTCCTTCAGGTCCAGCGCCAGGGACTCCTTGCCGCGGTTGGCCCACACGAAGTGCGAGGACAGGCCGCGCACCGAGGTGTCGTAGCCGCGGGCGAAGTCACCGCCGTCCGGCCGCTCGACCTTGATCACCCGGGCGCCGAGGTCGGCCAGCTGCCGGGTGGCGAACGGCGCGGCCACGGCCTGTTCGACGGCGACGACGGTGATGCCCTCCAGGGGCAGCGGCTGCGGCGGAGTGCGGTCCATGGTCGGAGGACCTACCCGCCGCCGCGCGCCGGACAACCCCCAGGGCGGCCCGACCGCGTCACAGCAGGGCGAACTGCCCGCCCGGGCCCTCCTCGTGGTGATCCAGGACGGAGGCCGGCCGGCGGGCCGCGGCCGGTGGCGGCAGCACCCCCGCCGCGCGCAGCTCGGCCGCCTCGACGCGCGGCCCGTCCGCCGTACGCCGGTGCAGGTCCTCCAGCGCCGGACGCAGCTCGGCCGCCAGCGCCAGCACCGTGACCAGTTCCAGCAGTTCGGTGGTCCACTCCTGGGGCCAGGCGGCGGGCCGCACCGCCTCCAGGGTGCCGGGCCCGTCCACCGCGCCCGTACGGCGCTCGCACCACGCCTCCAGTACGCGCACCCCGCCCGCCTCGGCCTCCCAGGCCGCCGCGGGCACGGGGGAGATCCGGCCGGGGCCGAGGAGCAGCGCCTCCTCGTCCGGCAGGTAGGAGAGGGTGTCGGGCAGTCCGCGGGCGGGCAGCGGAGCCCGTACGTAGGGGCGCCGCCCGCCGGGCATCCGGGGACGGTCACCGGCGCGCGCCCCGTACGCCGTCCCGTCACCCCGCGCGCCCCTCGTCTGGAGCCACAGCAGCCGTTCGCCCAGTGCGACACCGTCCGCCCACACCCCGGCGTCCGCGGTCAGCGGCACCACCGCGCCGGACGGCGTGGGCCGGGCGCCCGCCACCGTCCAGGCGAGCACCTCGCCGGCGCCGACCGGCCGGCCCAGGCGCCGGGCGAGCAGTTCCGTCAGGCCCGGGGCGAGGTTGGGCTCACTGCCGCCGGGCCGCCGGTACAGCGGGCGGATACGGCCGGGCCGGCCGGCCGGCGACCTGCCGTCCGGCAGCAGCGCGGAGGCGACCAGCGCCGGCCCGCCCGTCTGCGGTACGTGCCCCAGCTCCACCACGAAGACCTGCCGCCCGTCCGCGACCCGCCACAGCTCCGGCCGGGCACTGTCGATCAGCCGGTGGTCGGGCAGCAGCCACTGCTGGTCGTACGGGCCGTGCAGGACCCGCACCGGCTCGGGGCACGGCCCGCCGGTGTGCGCGAGCTGCCCGGTGGGGGTGGTCTGGCCGGGCAGCTGGGGCACGGCCGTCCGCAGCGTACGGGCGCGGCTGGGGCGGAACAGCCGCTCGCGCGCGCCGTCGTCCCCGGCCGCGTGCAGCGCCGCCCAGCGGGCCCGCAGCGAGGCGGCGTCGGGCGCCATGACCCAGCCGCGGCCGAGCCGCAGCGGCGCGGCCGACCAGGGCATCAGGTCGTCGAGCCGGGCCGCCGTGGCGAGCCCGCCGCCGCTCCCCGCGGCCTGTGTCACCGTCACGCGGTCGCCCTCCCTGGACCTTCGGTGCGCCCGTTTCGCTGGGGGCATCGTAACGGCGGCGGCCGGAGACGGTCTTTTGCGAGTGATCACCGCCGGGTACGGTCCTGGCCGTACGCCCGCGCCGCCGCACCGCCGTGCGGCCGTACGCCGTACACCCGTGCCGCCGCCGTCCGCCGGGAGGAGCGCCATGACCGCCACGCAGCTCGCCGGGGTGCGGGCGGGAGCCCGGCTGGACCGGCTGCCGCCGTCGCGCTGGCACCGCCGGCTGACCCTCACCGTCGGCCTCGGCGCCTTCTTCGACCTCTACGAGATCTTCCTCGGCGGGGTGCTGGCCGCGGTGCTCGCCGAGCGCTGGCAGCTGGACCACACCGCCAGGTCGTGGGTGATCGCCGCCGGGTTCCTCGGCATGTTCGTGGGCGCCAATGTGCTGTCGGTGCTCGCCGACCGGTTCGGACGGCGCCGGATGTTCCTGGTCAACCTGGGCGCGTACTCCCTGTGTTCGCTGCTGTGCGCCTTCGCGCCGAATGCCCCGTGGCTGATCGCGCTGCGCTTCCTGGCGGGGCTCGGCCTCGGCGCCGAACTCGTCCTGGTGGACACCTACCTGGCCGAGTTCCTGCCGCGCGCGGTCCGCGGCCGGTACATCGCCTGGGCCTACACCTTCGGCTTCCTCGGTGTGCCGGTGGCCGCCTTCGTCGGCGCCCGGCTGGTCGCCACCCGCGAGCTGTTCGGCGTCGAGGGCTGGCGCTGGCTGCTGGTGGCGGGCGCGCTGGGCGCGGCGTTCATCCAGCTCATGCGCGCCCGGCTGCCCGAGTCACCGCGCTGGCTGACCGTGCACGGGCGGGAGGAGGAGGCGGCGAAGATCGTCACGGACATCGAGGAGCGCGTCGCGCGGGAGACCGGCGGTACGCTGCCGTCGGTCGCGGTGGCGGCGGAGGTGCCGCAGCGCCGCGTCCCGCTGGGCGAGATGTTCCGCGGCGACCACCGGCGCCGTACAGTCATGTGGTGGATCTTCCAGGTCCTGCAGACCGTCGGATACTACGGCTTCGGGTCGCTGGCGCCGGTCGTGCTGACCGCCAAGGGCCACACCGTCACCGCGTCGCTGAGCTACGCCGCCCTCAGCTTCTGCGGCTACCCGCTCGGCTCGGCGCTGTCCGTACCGCTGATCGACCGCATCGAGCGCAAGACGCTGATCATCGCCGCCGCGCTGGGCATGGCGGTGTGCGGCCTGGCCTTCGGCTTCGCCGGCACGCCCTGGCTGATCGTGAGTGCCGGCTTCGCGCTGACCGTGTGCAGCAACGTCTTCTCCAACGCCTTCCACGTCTACCAGACCGAGATCTTCCCGACCGGCCTGCGCAGCAGCGCCATCGGCATCGCCTACTCGCTGTCCCGGCTCACCTCGGTGATCCTGCCGTTCGTCGCGCTGAGCGTGCTGGCGGAGCTCGGCCCCGGCGCGGTCTTCGCCGGCTCGGCCGGGCTGCTGGTGCTGCTGTGCCTGGACGTGGCGCTGCTGGGGCCGCGCAGTACAGGGCGCAGTCTGGAGCGGATCTGAGGGGCGCCCTCGGAGCGGGCGTGGGTGCGCCAGGCCCCGGCTTCAGGGCCCGGCGCACCGTCACAGCCCGTCCGTTCAGAGAATGACCTGGTCGGAGCGGGACTCCAGGCGGGCTATCGCCTTGCGGCACGCGCCGACGAACTTCTTGAACTCGTCGTTGGTGCTGCCGGCGCGCCCTTCGAGCGTGTCCTTGCCGAAGAAGGACTCGCGCAGTTCCGTGCTGAGTTCGAGCTGGGCACCCTTGCCGAGCATGGTGCGGTTGCACGGGTTCTCGGGGTTGACCCCGGCCAGGTCCGGGAAGTCGTCCCCGTCGACCGTCTTGCAGTGCGCGCCCAGCTCCTCGTGCAGCAGCTTCTTGAAGGCGGCGTTCAGACCGCCGACCACGACCACCTTGGGGTCCTGGCCGCTGCGCACACCGGCCTGTGCGGCCGTGCAGCCGTGCAGGCTCAGGACGTTGAGGCTGGAGGCCGCCATGGAGATCGCGACGTGGTCGTCGCAGTGCTTCGCGGTGACGTGCAGCTCGCGGTTGGATCCCAGCTCCATGCTGGGCAGCCGCAGCCCCTCGAACATCCAGTAGTCGTACACCGGCTCGCCCGGGAAGAGGGCCTTCAGGGTGTCGGGCTGGTAGCCCGCTATGCCCAGGCACAGCTCGGAGGTGCCCTTCTCGATGCCGCCGCCGTGCATCGCCATGATGGTCGTGCGCTGGTACGGGCGTCTCTCACCGCGCTCGTTGTCGAACAGCTCATGCCGTCGGTACCGGCGCGCGTACTGGATGCCCTCCTGGCCGGAAAGCGTCTTGTACAGATGGGTGTTGGAGTTGTAGAGGTCCCCCTCGGACGTGGCATGGGCCCGGGCGGCCCCCATGCCCGTCACCACGGGGATGCTGCTGACGGCCGCCGCGCCGAGCGCTGCGGTGAGGACAGTACGACGATTCACAGGTGACATGGCGCACATCATCACCTGCCCCGCCGCCGGCGCACACACCGGGGTGGGCCCTCGCGGAAAGGGGCCCGGTTCAGTGCGCGTCCAGCGTCACCGTGAAGGAGAACCGGTCGCCCCGGTAGTGGATCAGGGCCACGTCCACCACCCGGCCGTCCTGGTCGTACGTGACGCCCGTGTAGTGCAGGATCGGGCTCAGCAGCGGCACCTGGAGCAGCCGGGCGGTCTCCGGGTCGGCCAGCCGCGCCTCGACCGTGTCGGTGATCCGGCTGATGGCCACGCCCACCGCGTCCCGCAGCACCTTCGTCATCGGCCAGCGCGCCAGGTCCGCGGGGTCCACGCGGGCGGCGACGTCCGGGTGGAGGAAGTTGACCGCGTGGTTCGTCGGCTCGCCGGTCTTCTCGTCGCTGCGCAGCCTGCGGTACGTGGCCACCTCCGCCAGTCCGGGGAAGTGCTCCGCCAGGTCGGGCGGCACGGCGGCCGTGCCGTGGTCCAGCAGTTCGGTGCTCATCCCGGACTGCTGGGCCACGATCGCGTCCACCGAACCGAGCAGCCGCACCGGCGTCCCGCGCCGCGCGCTCGGCTCGATGAACGTGCCGCGTCTGCGGTGCCGGCTGATCAGCCCCTCCGTCTCCAGCTCCTTGAGCGCCTGGCGCATGGTCAGCACGCTCACGCCGTAGTGCGCGGCGAGCGCGTCCTCGGTCGGCAGGCGCAGCGGGGCGCCGGGGGACCGGCCGAGTATGGACGCGCGCAGCGACTGCGAGACCTGGTACCACAGCGGCAGCTTGCGGTTCAGGTCGAGCGAGTCGGGGGCGAAGGTGGTCAACGTCGACTCCGTATCAGGGCCGGGCGGTTCCCGGACAGGGCCCGTGTGCGGCGGTGCTGTGCTGCGTACGCGGGCCCTCAGGGACGGAAGTGGCGCTCCAGACCCTGCCACACCCGGTCGTAGCCGCTCTGCAGGTGGTCGGCGCCCGCGGCCTGCGCCGTGAGGGTGACCGGCCAGCGGGTCTCGAACATGAACGCCAGACCGTCGTCGATCTTCTGCGGCTTGAGCTCCGCCGCGCTCGCCCGGTCGAAGGTCTCCCGGTCCGGGCCGTGCGCGGACATCATGTTGTGCAGCGAGCCGCCGCCCGGGACGAAGCCCTCCGCCTTGGCGTCGTAGGCGCCCTCGACCAGGCCCATGTACTCGCTCATCACGTTCCGGTGGAAGTACGGCGGCCGGAAGGTGTCCTCGCCGACCAGCCAGCGCGGCGCGAAGACCACGAAGTCCACGCCCGCCAGCCCCGGGGTGTCGGACGGCGAGGTCAGCACGGTGAAGATCGACGGGTCCGGGTGGTCGTAGCTGATCGAGCCGATGACGTTGAAGCGGCGCAGGTCGTAGACGTACGGGACGTGGTTGCCGTGCCAGGCCACGACGTCCAGCGGCGAGTGGTCGTAGGTCGCCTTCCAGAGGTTGCCGCAGAACTTGTTGACCACCTCGTACGGGCCCTCCGCGTCCTCGTACGCGGCGGCCGGCGCCAGGAAGTCCCGGGCGTTGGCCAGGCCGTTGGCGCCGATCGGGCCGAGGTCGGGGAGCTGGAAGGGCTGCCCGTAGTTCTCGCAGACATAGCCGCGGGCGGTGATGTCGAGCAGTTCGACGCGGAAGCGGACGCCGCGCGGGATCAGCGCGACGTGTCCCGGTTCGGCGCGCAGCAGGCCCAGTTCGGTACGGATCAGCAGGCCGCCGTGCTCGGGCACGATCAGCAGCTCGCCGTCCGCGTCGCTGAACACCCGGCGTTCCATGGAGGTGTTGGCGTGGTAGAGGTGGATGGCCATGCCGGTGCGCTGGGTGGCGTCACCGTTGCCGCCCAGGGTCCACAGGCCGGCCAGGAAGTCGGTGGGGGCCCCGGGCGCGGGCAGTGGGTTCCAGCGCAGGCGGTTGGGGTCGGGCTCGGTCTCGGTGAAGGGCGCGCCGCGGAGCGCGCCGTTGGCCACCCGCTCGAACGCCGGGTGCGCGGCGGACGGGCGGACGCGGTAGAGCCACGTACGGCGGTTGTGGGCGCGCGGCTCGGTGAAGGCCGAGCCGCTCAGCTGCTCCGCGTACAGGCCCAAGGGGGCGCGCTGGGGGGAGTTGCGACCCACCGGCAGGGCGCCGGTGACCGCCTCCGAGCTGTGCTCGTTGCCGAATCCCGCGGAGTACGCGAGCCCCTCGGCCGTCTTTCTCGCCTGCTCGTTGCCCGTGCCTGTCATCGCGCGCTCCCGCCGCTCAAGGGGGTCCAGCAATCCTATGGAGGACCTTAGGATTGCGGGCCCGGGCCGTCAACGGAAACTCTCGGCCACGTGTGACGGGTGCGGCGGGCGGGCCGGAACCGGAGCCGTCCCGCCCCCGGCCCCGGCCGGATCCGGGCCCTGCGCCGCTCCGGCAGCCGCGCGTTTTGCTCGTATTGCTCGCACGTCAAGACCTTGTTAACGAAAGTTTCGGCCACCTACCGTCACCTCGACCGCCGTCCCGGGCGGTGTTCAAGGGCGAACGTGAGGTACCCCCATGCTGACAATCCTCGGATTCGTCATGATCGCCACCTTCCTGGTGCTGATCATGACGAAGAAGATGTCGCCGATGGCAGCGCTCATCCTGATCCCCGCGCTCTTCTGCGTCCTGGTGGGCAAGGGGGCGCACCTGGGCGAGTACGTCCTCAAGGGCGTCGGCGCCCTGGCGCCGACCGCCGCGATGCTGATGTTCGCCATCATCTACTTCGGCGTGATGATCGACGTAGGGCTCTTCGACCCGGTCGTCCGGGGCATCCTGCGGTTCTGCAAGGCGGACCCGGTCCGGGTCGTGGTCGGCACCGCGCTGCTCGCCGCGATCGTCTCGCTCGACGGCGACGGCTCCACCACCTTCATGATCACGGTCTCCGCGCTCTACCCGCTCTACCGCCGCCTGAAGATGAGCCTGGTGGTCATGACCGGCGTCGCCGCCACCGCCAACGGCGTGATGAACACCGTCCCCTGGGGCGGCCCGACCGCCCGCGCCGCCACCGCCCTCAAGCTGGACGCCGGCGACATCTTCGTCCCCATGGTCCCGGCGCTGGCCACCGGCCTGGTCGCGGTCTTCCTGCTCGCGTACGTCCTCGGGCGCCGCGAGCGCAAGCGGCTCGGCCTGCTCACCCTCGACGACGCGGGCACCGTGACAGAGCGCACGGTGCCCGGGCAGACGGCGGGCGAGCCGGTGCTCGCCGCGGCGGCCGGAGGCTTCGGAGCCCGCGTCCGTACGACCGTCCTCCGCACGGCGGCCCTGCGTACGGCCAAGGCCCGCCCCGCGGCGGCGACGGCCGGCGGCAGCGGCACGGCCCGTCCCGGGACCGCGACCGGCGACGCGGCCCCCGGCACCGACGACGGCTTCCAGGGCCTGGACCCGCACCGCGCCACCCTGCGCCCCAAGCTCTACTGGTTCAACGCCGCCCTCACCGTCGCGCTGCTGGTCCTCCTCGTCCTGCAGACGCTGCCCATCCCGGTGCTCTTCCTCCTCGGCGCCGCCACCGCGCTCACCGTCAACTTCCCCCACATGCCGGACCAGAAGGCCCGGATCGCCGCCCACGCCGAAAACGTCCTCAACGTCTCCGGCATGGTCTTCGCCGCCGCCGTCTTCACCGGCGTCCTCACCGGCACCGGCATGGTCGAGCACATGGCCCGCTGGCTGGTCGGCAGCATCCCGGACGGGCTCGGCCCGCACATGGGCATCGTCACCGGCGTCCTGAGCATCCCGCTCACGTACTTCATGTCCAACGACGGTTTCTACTTCGGCATCGTGCCGATCCTCGCCGAGGCGGGCGCCGCGCACGGCGTGGGCGCCCTGGAGATCGCCCGCGCCTCCCTCGTCGGCCAGGCCCTGCACATGTCCAGCCCGCTCGTGCCCGCCGTGTACGTCCTGGTCGGCATGGCCAAGGTGGAGTTCGGCGACCACACCCGCTTCACCGTGAAATGGGCGGTACTGACCTCCCTGGTCGTCCTCGCCGCCGGCCTGCTGTACGGGATCATCTGACCCGTGGACACCGCGACGCCCGGCCGGGGCTGGCTGCTGCGCCTGGTCCTCACCTTCTCCTTCGCCCAGGCCGCGGTGAGCATGGCCCGGCCCGCCGTCTCCTACCGGGCGCTCGCCCTGGGCGCCGACGAACGGGCGGTCGGCGTGATCACGGCGGTGTACGCGCTGCTGCCGCTGCTGGTGGCCGTACCGCTCGGCCGCCGCACCGACCGGGGCCGCTGCGCCCCGCTGCTCGTCGCCGGCGTCGCCCTGATCACCGGCGGCTGCGCGCTGAGCGGCGTGGCGGACTCGCTGCCCGCGATGGCCGCCTGGAGCGGGGTGATGGGCCTGGGCCACCTGTGCTTCGTCATCGGCGCCCAGTCCATCGTCGCCCGCCGCAGCGCCCCCGCCGACCGCGACCGCACCTTCGGCCACTTCACCATCGGCGCCTCCCTCGGCCAGCTCATCGGCCCGGCCGCCGCCGGACTCGTCGTCTCCGGGCACGACGGCGCGATGGCGGCCACCAGCGCCACCGCCCTCCTGGCCGCGGGCGCCCTCGCCGCCTTGTCCTACGCGTCCCTGTGGCGCCTGGAACAGCGGGTTCCGAAGGACGGAGCCGCCGCGGGTACCGCCCGGGACCGTACGAAGGCGGCGGAACGCACCTCCGTACGCGGCATCCTGCGCACCCGAGGCGTCGCGGCCGGCATCTTCATGAGCCTCGCCGTGCTCTCCGCGACCGACATCCTCACCGCCTACCTCCCCGTCATCGGCGAGGACCGGGGCATCGCACCCGCCACCGTCGGCCTGCTGCTCAGCCTGCGCGCGGTGGCCACGGTCGCCTGCCGGCTCGTCATGACACCGATGATCCGCCTGGTCGGGCGCACGGCCCTGATGGCGGGCAGCTGCGCGCTCGCCGGCCTGCTCTGCGCGGGCCTGGCCCTGCCCGCGCCGGTCTGGGCACTGGCCGTGATGCTCGGCGTCCTCGGCTTCTGCCTGGGCGTCGGCCAGCCGCTGTCCATGACCACGGTCGTCCAGGCCGCCCCGGCAGGCGCCCGCAGCACCGCCCTCGCGCTGCGCCTGACCGGCAACCGCCTCGGGCAGGTCGCGGCCCCCGCGACGGCGGGCCTGCTGGCCGGACTGGCCGGTACGGCGGCGCCGTTCGCGATGCTCGGCGTCCTCCTCCTGGGCTCGGCGGCCGTGGCCGCCCGCCCGAAGAGCCGGCGCTCCGGCTCGCCGCGCCCGGAGAGAACCACCGGCGCCCCGCGAGGCACCGACGGCCCACCCCTGCCGGCCCCCGGGGACGGAACGCGCGCCACCCGGTGAAAGCCGGCCCCCGCCGCACTATCGTGCCCCCATGTCCGACCCGCCGTTGGCACAGTTCTTCAGCCACCTCGCGCCGACCTACGACCTGTTGTACCCGGACTGGCCGGCCGCCGTCGCCCAGCAGGGCCGCGCCCTCGACGCGTACGTACGCGCCGCCCTCGGCGACCGGCCGCACACCCTGCTGGACTGCGCCTGCGGTATCGGTACGCAGGCGATCGGCCTGGCCGCGGCCGGCCACACCGTCACGGGAACGGACCTGAGCCCGGTCGCGGCGGCCCGCGCCACGGCCGAAGCGGCCGCCCGCGGCCTCCACCTGCCGACCGCCGCCGCCGACATGCGCCGGCTCCCCTTCGCCGACGCCCTGTTCGACGCGGTGGTGTGCGCCGACAACTCCCTGGCACTCCTCACCACCCCCGAAGGCGTCCGCGCCGCCCTCGCCTCCATGCGGCGGGTGCTGCGCCCCGGCGGCCAACTCCTGCTGGGCATGCGCGCCTACGAGGAGGCCCGCCGCGACCGCTGGGAGGTCCTGCCGCCCCGCGTCACCCGCACCCCCGGCGGCCGGGCCGTCACGCTGCAACTGTGGGAGTGGCACGACGACGGCGAGCACTACGACTTCGACCTGATCCAGCTCCTGCCGCGCGGCGGCACCTGGGAGGTACGCAGCCGCCGCGCGACCTCCTGGGCGCTGACCAGGGAACAGGTCACCGCCTTCGTCACGGCCGCCGGTTTCGAGCAGGTCACGTGGCACGAGCCGCGGGCGGACGGGTACTTCCAGCCGCTGGTGACGGCCCGGGGGTGAACCCGGGCCGCACATGAGCCCGAAGCGCGTCCGAAGCGCACCCGAAGGGAACCCGAAGCGCGCCCCGGCAGGGTGGTGCCACCAGACGGGCCCGGCAGCGGGCCGGCCCGCCGAACCATCGGAGCAGCCCCATGGCCATCACCCCCACCACCCCCGCCCCCAGCACCCCGGTGACCGTGCTCGGCCTCGGCGCGATGGGCCGGGCGCTGGCGGGCGCCTTCCTCGGCGCCGGGCACCCCACCACCGTATGGAACCGCTCGGCGGCCAAGGCCGACGAGCTGGTCGGCCGCGGTGCGGTGCGGGCCGGCAGCGTCGCCGAGGCGGTGACCGCCGGCCCGCTGGTCGTCGTCTGCGTCCTGGACTACGAGGTCGCCCACCGCATCCTGGAACCGGTCGGCGCCGACCTGGCCGGACGGGTCCTGGTCAACCTCACCTCGGACACCCCGCAGCGCTCCCGGCAGGCCGCCGAGTGGGCCGCCGGGCACGGCATCGACTACCTGGACGGTTCGATCATGGTGCCGACCCCGGTCATCGGCACCCCCGACGCGACGGTGCTCTACAGCGGCTCGCGACGGGCCTTCGACACGTACGAGGAGACGCTCAAGGCCCTGGGCGGCCGGGCGCCCTACCTCGGCGCCGACCACGGCACCGCGGCGGTGTACGACCTGGCCATGCTCAGCTTCTTCTACTCCGGCATGGCGGGCATCGCGCACGCCTTCACCCTGGCCGGCGAGGAGGGCGTGCCGGCCACGGACCTGGCCCCGTTCCTGGACGTGATCACGGGCATCTTCCCGCCGATCGCGGCAGGCATGGCCGACGACCTGGCCGGCGGACGGCTCGACGGCGCCGGGGAGGGCAGCCTCACCATGGAGGCGGCGGGCGTCGGACACATCATCGAGGCGTCCCGGGACCGCGGCGTCACCACCGATGTACTGGACGCGCTCAAGGCGCTGATGGACCGCGCGATCGCCGCCGGGCACGGGGAGTCGGAGTTCGTGCGGGTGACGGAGGTGATGCGCGGAGCGTACGCCTGAGACGCCCGGCGTCCGGCGGCCGGCCGGCGGACGCCGGCCACCGGCAGGCCGCCGGATCCGGTGGCGCGGGCGCGGGGTGGCCGAGGAGAGGTCTGGCGCCGGAAAACTACCATCGCTAGTTTGGGGCCGGCGAGTACCTTCGGGGACTCACGGGACCACAGCCGGCCTGGGAGGGCGACGACGTGAAGCAGCACGACGCCATGTACATCGACGGAAGCTGGCGGCCCGCCGCCGGGCCGGACACCATCGACGTCGTCAACCCGGCCGACGAACGGGTCATCGCCACCGTCCCGGCGGGCACCGCCGAGGACGTGGACGCGGCGGTACGGGCCGCCCGCGCCGCCCTGCCCGGCTGGGCCCGTACCGCGCCCGCCGAGCGCGCCGCCCGGCTGACCGCGCTGCGCGACCAGCTCGCCGGGCGCGCGGCGGAGATCGCCGAGACGATCACCGCGGAGCTGGGCGCGCCGCTGGCGTTCAGCAAGGCCGTACAGGCCGCCGTCCCGGTCGCGGTGGCCGGCTCGTACGCCGAACTGGCCGCCACCCACCCCTTCGAAGAGAAGATCGGCAGCTCCACCGTCCTGCACGAACCGGTCGGTGTGGTCGGCGCGATCACCCCCTGGAACTACCCCCTGCACCAGATCGTCGCCAAGGTCGCCCCGGCGCTCGCCGCCGGCTGCACGGTCGTCCTCAAGCCCGCCGAGGACACCCCGCTGACCGCCCAGCTCTTCGCCGAGTGCGTGGACGCGGCGGGCGTGCCGGCGGGTGTCTTCAACCTCGTCACCGGGTACGGGCCGGTCGCCGGCCAGGCGCTGGCCGAGCACCCGGACGTGGACCTGGTCTCCTTCACCGGCTCGACCGCCGTCGGTAAGAAGGTCGGCGCCATCGCCGGTGCCGCCGTCAAGCGCTGCGCCCTCGAACTGGGCGGCAAGTCCGCCAACGTGGTGCTGCCCAGCGCCGACCTGGCCAAGGCGGTGGGCGTCGGTATCGCCAACGTCATGGCCAACTCCGGCCAGACGTGCAGCGCCTGGACCCGGGTGCTGGTGCCCGCCGACCGGTACGACGAAGCCGTGGAACTGGCCGCCGCAGCCATCGCCACGTACATACCGGGCGACCCGCTGGACGACTCCAGCCGCCTCGGCCCGGTCGTCAACGCCACCCAGCGCGACCGCGTCCGCGGCTACATCGAGCGCGGCATCCAGGAGGGCGCCCGCGTCGTCGCGGGCGGCCCGGACGCTCCCGAGGGCCGGGCACGGGGCTACTACGTCCGCCCGACGCTCTTCGCCGATGTCACGCCGGACATGACCATCGCCCAGGAGGAGATCTTCGGCCCGGTCGTCGCGGTCCTGCCGTACGCGGACGAGGAGGAGGCCGTACGGATCGCCAACGGCACGGTCTACGGCCTGGCCGGCGCGGTGTGGGCCGGGGACGAGGACGAGGCCGTCGCCTTCGCGAAGCGCCTGGAGACCGGCCAGGTCGACATCAACGGCGGGCGCTTCAACCCGCTCGCGCCGTTCGGCGGCTACAAGCAGTCCGGCATCGGCCGGGAACTGGGCCCGCACGGCCTGAGCGAATACCTCCAGACCAAGTCCCTCCAGCTCTGACCGCCGCACCCGCCGCCGTACCCGTACCGCCCACCGACCAGGGAGCCACTTCCGCATGACCCGTGCCGCCGTACTGACCGCCGTGGGCGCCCCGCTGGAGGTCGCCGAGATCGAACTGCCCGCGCCCGGGCCGGGGCAGGTACGCGTCCGGCTCGCGGCGGCCGGTGTCTGCCACTCCGACCTGTCGCTGTCCGACGGGACGCTGCGGCAGCCCGTGCCCGCCGTCCTCGGGCACGAGGGCGCGGGCACCGTCACCGCCGTCGGCGCGGGCGTCGACACGCTCGTGCCGGGCGATCAGACCGTGCTGAACTGGGCCCCGTCCTGCGGGGCCTGCCATTTCTGCGGGCTGGGCGAGCCCTGGCTGTGCGCCGACGCCGGTGCGGCGGCCGGCACTCCGTACGCCAAGCTGGCCGCCGACGGCACCGATCTCTACCCGGGCCTGGGCACCGCCGTCTTCGCCGAGGAGACGGTCGTACCGGCGCACGCGGCGCTGCCGCTGCCGCCCGGCATCCCGCTGACCGACGCGGCGCTGCTGGGCTGCGCCGTGCTGACCGGGTGGGGCGCGGTGCACCACAGCGCGCGGGTACGGGCGGGGGAGTCGGTGGCGGTGTTCGGCGTGGGCGGCGTGGGCCTGGCCACCCTCCAGGCCGCGCGGATCGCCGGCGCGGGCCCGGTCGTGGCCGTGGACGTGTCACCGGCCAAGGAGGAACTGGCGCGCGCCGCGGGCGCCACCGAGTTCCTCGTCGCGTCGGACGACACCGCCAAGCGCATCCGCAAGCTCACCGGCGGGCACGGCGCGGACGTCGCGATCGAATGCGTAGGACGGGCGGAGACCATCCGTACGGCCTGGTCGTCCACCCGGCGCGGCGGCCGCACCACCGTCGTCGGCATCGGCGGCCAGGACCAGCAGGTCACCTTCTCCGCCCTGGAACTCTTCTACTTCGGCCGTACGCTGTCCGGTTGCGTCTACGGCAACAGCGACCCGGCCGCCGACCTGCCGCGCATCGCCGAACACGTCCGCAGCGGCGCCCTCGACCTGTCCGGCATGGTCACCGAGCACATCGCCCTCGACGGCATCCCCGCCGCCTTCCAGGCGATGCGGGAGGGCAAGGGAGGCCGCGCCCTGATCGTCTTCTGAGCGGACGCGCCCTCCGGGCCGGGGCAGGTCACCACCTCCATGACCTGTGAGGTCATTGAGCCGCTGCCCCGGCGACGGCATCGTCTTCTCCACCGGGCCATCCCGGCCGGACCGGCCCACGCCAGGAGGAGACGCGTATGAGCGCCATGAGCACCACCGACACCACGACCGGCACCGCGGCCCGCACCGCTCCGCGCGGCACCGGCCGGGCGGACCTGCTGCGCACGGTCCTGCGGACCGACAGCTGGAGCACCGCCGCGTTCGGTGTCTTCCTGCTCGCCGGCAGCAAGGCGCTCAGCGCACCGTTCGGCATCCCCACGGCCTGGTCCGTCCCGATCGGCATCGCCATGCTGGGCGGCGCCGCCGCCCTCGCCCTGATCGCCGGCTACCCGCGCATCCCCACCGGCCCGGCCGCCGCCGTCATCGCGGGCAATGCCCTCTCCTTCCTGGCCATGCTGCTCCTCACCTTCTCCGGCCTGCTTCCCCTCACCGGCCTGGGCACCGTGTTCCTGGTGACCGGGGCGGTGGTGGTGGCGGGGTACGCGGTGCTGGAGTATGTGGGGCTGCGGCGGTACGTGAGCGTGGAGCAGGGCTGAGGGGCACCGTCGGCCCGGCCGTCTCCACCGGGGGCGCGAGCGGGACGCGTCAGGCTGATGACGGCGTGTTCGGTGCGGGTGTGCCCGGTGCGGCCGGTGTGGCCGCGGGTGTCGGTTCGGCGGCCTTGCGTAGGCGTGGGAACGCCGGTGCCGCTGCCAGGAAGACGAAGGTCGTCAGGACGAACGGCCAGGTGAGAGTGTGGCCGCCGGACGGGGCGGTGAGGGCGGTCAGGGCCGGGGTGAGGGCCGTCGCGGCGACGGCGCCGGTCACCGCGTACGCCGCGGTCCGGCGGCCGGCCGGGAGGAAGACCCCGCACAGCGCCATCGTGACCAGCACCGCGTTGTAGCCCGCGGCGCCGGACGCGATCTGGGCCGCCGGCGCGCCCAGTGCCCACGCGGTGCCGGTGCCGGTCAGGCTGCCCAGGCACGCCGTCGTGCCGGCCGTCCGGTTCGCGGTGAAGATGCCGGCGAGGAAGAGCGCGCCGACGTACCACTGCGGTATGAAGAAGATCTGGGCGACGTTGGCGAACAGTCCGTGCCACACGTCGGTGAAGGACAGCGCGGACGGGGGCCCGGCGGGCCGCGGGAGCGCCGCGGGGGCCGGGCCCTGGTGCCACAGGCGCGCTAAGCCCGGCGCCGCGGTCGTCACGGCGCCGGCGACCAGGCAGAACGGCAGGGTGAGCGTGGGCAGTTGCCGGCTGCCCAGGACGCGGGCGACGGCGGCGGTGACGACCGTGACCACCACGCTGCCGCCCACCGCGAGCAGGGCGGTGGACAGGTGCCAGGGGCCCAGGAAGACCGCCGAACCGACGGCCACCAGGCACGCGTTGAAGCCTTCCAGCCCCGCGGCGATCCGTGCGCGGTCCACGCCGAGCAGGTGTGCCGTGGCCGTACCCGTCGCGGTGCCGAGGAGCCCGTACAGGCCGTACGCCCAGCCCGCCGCGCACAGCGCCACGGAGAACAGCGCGCCGGTGACCGCGCTCGGCAGGAAGTCGACCTGGGCCTGACCGCGCAGCACGTGGACGGCGAACCGGACGCCGCGGTGCCGGGTCCAGGGCGCGCTCCGGTCCCGTAGCGCGGCGATCGGATCACGCACGTCGTCTCCCCTCGGACGCAGCTCTCGGGCCGGCGGCGTACGCCGCCGGGCCGTACGCGCACCGCACCGCACCGGGACCACCCGGACGGATGCACCTTACAGCTACATGTGGGGCGGCGGGACGGGATCCGGATGCCGCAGCGCCAGTCCGTCGACCAGCGCCAGCAGGCCCGTCTCGAACGCACCCTCGTCGACCCGCTGCTGATGCTCGGCCAGCAGGTGCGCCTGGCCCAGGTGCGGGTAGTCACTGGGGTCGTAGGCGCCCGGGTCGTCCACGAAGCCGCGTGCGAAGGAGCCCAGCGCGGAGCCCGCCACGAAGTACCGGACCATGGCGCAGATCCGGGTCGCCTGGGCGGGCGGCCAGCCGGCCTCCACCATGCCGCCGAAGGCCGCGTCGGCCATCTTCAGTCCGGCCGGGCGGCGGCCGGGGCCCTGGGCGAGGAACGGGACGATGTTCGGGTGCGCGGCGAGCGCCGCACGGTAGGAGCGGGCCCAGGCCAGCAGCCCCGTACGCCAGTCCGCGCCGGCGGCCAGGGCCGAGACGTCCACCTCGGCGATCACCGTGTCGGCGACCGCGTCCAGGATCTCGTCCTTGGTCGTGAAGTGGTTGTACAGGGACGGCCCGCTGACGCCCAGTTCGGCGGCGAGCCGCCGGGTGGACAGGGCGGCCAGGCCCTCCGCGTCGATGAGCGCGAGCGCGGTGGTGACGATGCGCTCCCGGCTCAGGAGGGGCTTGCGGGGTCGGGCCATGCCGCACATAGTAGAGGCTGCCGCCCAAAAACTAGCAGTGGTAGTTAATGGCCGCCCGGCCGGCCCGGCGGCCCGGCTGCCGCGCCTTCCCCAAGGGGCCTTGATGAACCTGGAGCTCAGCGAGGAGCAGGCTGCCGCCCGGCAGCTCGCCAAGGACTTCGTCGACCGCGAGATCACCCCGCACGCCGCCGCCTGGGACCGGTCGGAACGCGTCGACCGCGGCATCGTCAAGAAACTCGGCGAGGTCGGCTTCCTCGGCCTGACCGTCCCCGAGGAGTACGGCGGTTCCGGCGGTGACCACCTCGCCTACGCGCTGGTCACCGAGGAACTGGGCCGCGGCGACTCCGCGGTGCGCGGCATCGTCTCCGTATCGCTGGGCCTGGTCGCCAAGACCGTCGCGGCCTGGGGCGACGAGGAGCACAAGCGGCGGTGGCTGCCCCCGCTGACCTCCGGCGAGGCCGTCGGCTGCTTCGCCCTCACCGAGCCCGGGACCGGCTCGGACGCCGGCAACCTGGCCACGCGCGCCGTGCGCGACGGCGATGCCTACGTCATCAACGGCAGCAAGATGTTCATCACCAACGGCACCTGGGCCGACGTGGTGCTGCTCTTCGCCCGTACCGGTGACGCCCCCGGCCACCAGGGTGTCAGCGCCTTCCTCGTCCCCGCGGACACGCCCGGCCTGGAGCGCCGGGAGATCCACGGGAAGCTGGGGCTGCGCGGCCAGGCCACCGCCGAACTGGTGCTGACCGACGTCCGGGTGCCCGCCGGTGCCCTGCTCGCCCCGGAAGGGAAAGGTTTCTCCGTCGCCATGTCGGCCCTGGCCAAGGGCCGTATGTCGGTCGCCGCCGGCTGTGTGGGCATCGCGCAGGCCGCGCTGGACGCCGCCGTCGGGTACGCCACGGAGCGCGAGCAGTTCGGCCGGACCATCGCCCACCACCAGCTGGTGCAGGAGCTGATCACCGACATCGCCGTGGACGTGGACGCCGCGCGCCTGCTGACCTGGCGGGTCGCCGACCTGATCGACCGGGGCAAGCCGTTCACCACCGAAGCCTCCAAGGCGAAACTCTTCGCCTCCGAGGCGGCCGTCCGCGCGGCGAACAACGCGCTCCAGGTCTTCGGCGGCTACGGCTACATCGACGAGTACCCGGTCGGCAAGCTGCTGCGGGACGCCCGGGTGATGACCCTGTACGAGGGCACCAGCCAGATCCAGAAGCTGGTGATCGGGCGGGCGGTCACGGGAGTCTCGGCGTTCTGAGGGGCTTGGGCCCCCGCGCCGTGCCCCGGCAGCCCTAAGCGCTTGCTCATCGGCAGGGGTAAGGTGTTCGGTCCGGCGTGGAGGGTCCGTGGCGGGGCGAGGATCGGGGTGTGCGATGAGTGCGGAGGCGGAGCCGGCGGACGGTTCGGGGGAGGACTGGGCGGACGTGGCTCCGGAGGCGGCCCGCCGCCTGGTCCGGGCTGCCGTCCAGGCGTTCGCCGAGCGCGGGTACCACGCCACCACCACCCGTGACATCGCGGGCCGGGCCGGCATGAGCCCCGCCGCGCTGTACATCCACTACAAGACCAAGGAAGAGCTGCTCTTCCGGATCAGCCGCGTCGGCCACGAGAAGGCGCTGCGGATCATGGAGGAGGCGGCCGGCGCCGACGGCGGCCCCGCCGAGCGGCTCGGCGCGGCCGTCCGTACGTTCGCGTGCTGGCACGCCCGGCACCACACCACGGCCCGGGTGATCCAGTACGAGCTGCAGGCGCTGAGCGAGGAGCACTACGCGCACGTCGCGGGCCTGCGCCGGCGTACCGACCGGGCGTTGCGCGGCATCCTCCAGGACGGCGCCGACGCGGGGGAGTTCACGGTCGGTGACGTGCCGGGCACCACCCTCGCGGTGCTGTCACTGTGCGTGGACGTGGCCCGCTGGTTCTCGGCCGAGGGCGCCCGTACGCCCGAGGAGGTGGGGGAGCTCTACGCCGGTCTGGTGCTGCGCATGGTCGGCGCGCGGCCGTAGAACGAGGCCGGGACCGGGACCGGGGCCGGGGCCGGGGCCGGGCGACGGAGGCGGGGCCGGGGCCGGGCGACGGAGGCGGGGCCGGGGCATTGACAGGGGGAGGCCTGCCGCACATGCTGAGCAAGCGCTTAGTCGGCGGTGCGGCGGACGGTACGGCCCGTACGGTCCGCGCCCGCGGAGCCTGAGGAGGCATACGGACATGGCAGAGCCCCGGGTGTTCGGCTCGCTCGACGCACTGCGGAACGCGGTCGGCGAGGACCTCGGCACCAGCGACTGGCTGGAGATCGACCAGAAGCGGATCGACCAGTTCGCCGAGGCCACCGGCGACCACCAGTGGATCCACGTCGACCCGGAGCGGGCCGCGTCCGGGCCGTTCGGCACCACCATCGCGCACGGCTACCTGACGCTGGCGCTGCTGCCCGCCCTCGTACCGCAGCTGCTGCGGGTCGACAACGTCACGATGGGCATCAACTACGGCGTGGACAAGGTCCGCTTCCCCGCCCCCGTCCCGGTCGGCTCACGGCTGCGGGCGACGGCCCGGATCGCGGGCGTGACGGAGGTGTCCGGCGGCGTGCAGCTCGCGACGACGGTCACCGTCGAGCGCGAGGGCGGCGAGAAGCCGGTCTGCGTCGCGGAGACGCTCAGCCGCTTCTACCTGTGAGCGTGGCCCGCCGCCCGGGCGTATCCCCGCAGCCCACCGGGTGGGTCCACGGATAGGGTTGTCCCGTGCCTCAGCTTCCTTACAAGGTCCACGAGCTCACGGTCGGCCAGCTCTCCGCCCGCAGCGGCGCGGCGGTCTCCGCCCTGCACTTCTACGAGTCCAAGGGGCTGATCAGCAGCACCCGGACCGCGGGCAACCAGCGCCGCTACACCCGCGACGCGCTGCGCCGGGTCGCCTTCGTGCGCGCTGCCCAGCGGGTCGGCATCCCGCTCGCCGTGATCCGGGACGCGCTCGCCGAACTGCCCGACGAGCGCACGCCCAACCGGGACGACTGGGCCCGGCTCTCCGAGGTCTGGCGCGAGGAGCTGGAGGAACGCATCACCCAGCTCGTGGAGCTGCGCGACCGGCTGACCGACTGCATCGGCTGCGGCTGCTTGTCCCTCCAGAAGTGCGCGCTGTCGAACCCGTACGACCAGCTCGGCGAGCAGGGCACGGGTGCGCGGCGGCTGCGGGTGGACCGGGTGGGCGGCCCGTCCCGGGCGCGCGGTGGCGCGTCCCGGACGGACGAAAGCGATGAGGCCGCCGGCACGGAGGGTACGGACGGGTGTGAGGTGACCGGCGGCGCACCGGACCAGGACCGCTGCGCCCGCCGCTGACGCTCACCACACCTCGGGCTTGCGCCCCGCCCACGGCCGGGCCTCCTCCAGCTGCGCGGAGAGCGAGACGAGCGTCGCGTCCGCCCCGTACCGCCCGCCGAGCATGACACCGATCGGCAGGCCCGCCGCGTTCCAGTGCAGCGGAATGCTCACCGCGGGCTGGCCGGTGACGTTGTACAGCGGCGTGTACGGGGTGAACGCGCCGACCACCGCGAACTCGGCCTGCGGGTCCGCGTCGTTGCGCAGCGCGCCGACGCGCGGCGGCGGCTGGGCGACCGTCGGGGTCAGCACCACGTCGAAGCCGCCGTCGCGCGGCATCACACCGTCGGCGACCAGCTGCCCGAGCATCCGGAACGCGTACAGTGCCCGCGCGTACTCCACCGCCGGGATCTCCGCGCCGCGCGCCCGCAGATAGCGGGTCAGCGGCATCAGGTCCGCCTCGTGCTCCGGCGGCACCGGGCGGTTGGCGGCGATCACCGACCAGACGCGGGTGAAGGCGAGGCGGGAGCTGTCGTCGGCGGGCAGCGTCAGCTCGTCGACCTCGTGACCGAGGTCCGCC
This sequence comes from Streptomyces sp. NPDC052496, assembly GCF_040679095.1. Taxonomy (NCBI): domain Bacteria; kingdom Bacillati; phylum Actinomycetota; class Actinomycetes; order Kitasatosporales; family Streptomycetaceae; genus Streptomyces; species Streptomyces sp. NPDC052496. Next base: position 94,871 of record NZ_JBFAUH010000018.1, on the reverse strand, counting down.
AGGAGCGTGGCGGTCTCCGTGACGGCGGCCCGGCAGTCCGGGTGCACCTCGATGCCGGGGAACGGTACGTCGGCCAGCCAGCCGATGCGCAGCCGCCCCGGATCACGTCCGGCGTACGCGGTGTACGTCTCGCCGGGCGGCAGCGCGGGCGCCGCGTACGGGTCGCCGGGCATCGGGCCGGCCATCGCGTCCAGCAGCGCGGCGGCGTCCGCGACCGTACGGGCGAGCGGCCCCGAGGTGCCCAGGCCCGACACGTCGTGCAGCAGCGGGCCGGGGCTGATCAGGCCGCGGCTCGGCTTGATGCCGTACAGCCCGCAGAGCGAGGCGGGGATGCGGACGGACCCGCCGCCGTCGCTGCCCTGCGCCATGGGCGCCAGCCCGCCGGCCACCGCGGCGGCGGCCCCGCCGCTCGAACCGCCCGCCGAACGCTCCAGGTCCCACGGGGTGCGGGCAGGCGGCGCGAGGAGGTTCTCCGTGTAGCAGGGGAGGCCGAACTCGGGAGTGTTGGTCTTGCCGAGCAGGATCGTGCCGGCCTGGCGCAGCTTGGTGACGACATGATCGTCCATTTGCGCCACATTGTCGGCCAGCGTCCGCGAGCCCATCGTGCAGCGCACACCGGCGACCTGGTTGAGGTCCTTGACCGGTACGGGCACGCCGTGCAGCGGCGGCAGCGTACGGCCCGCGCGGCGCGCGGCGGTCGCCTCCGCCTCCGCCGCGGCCGCCTGTTCGCGGGCGAGGCCGGGGGTACGGGTGAGGAACGCGCCGAGGGTGGCGTCCAGTTCCTCGGCGCGGGCGAGGTAGTGCTCGGTGATCTCGACGGGGGACAGTTCGCCGGTCCGCACCCCCGCTGCCTGTTCCAGAGCGGTCAGGTCGTGCAGCTCTGCCATGGACGTCCGCCTTCGGGTACGTGGGTGGGTGTGGGCGATGATCGTCCGGCGGTGGGCCGGGTGGAGAAGGGGGGTCGCTTGCGCCCGGCGGCCGTTGTCCGGTCAGCCCGTGAAGAGTTGTCTCAGTTTCAGGGCCAGTTCGTAAAGGCCGTACCCGAACGGCAGGCCCACCCACAGCCAGGCCAGGACGAGCAGGGCGGTGCGCCGGGCGGTCACGGGGCGGCTCCCTTCGGGGCGGCGGACGCGGCGTCCGCGGGTTCGGCCCCGGCGGGCGGCGGTTCGTGGTGCCGGGGGTGGACGGGCCGTACCAGCTCGTTGGCGGCGAACCCGACGACGAGCAGACCGATCATGACGAAGAAGGACGTCGTGTACAGCTCCGGGCCGGTGTGCCCGGAGGCGCGGCGCGCGTCGGCGACCGCGTTGACGATCAGCGGCCCCAGCACCCCGGCGGTGGACCAGGCGGTGAGCAGCCGGCCGTGGATCGCCCCCACCTGGTACGTGCCGAACAGGTCCTTCAGGTAGGCCGGTACGGCCGCGAAACCGCCGCCGTAGAAGGACAGGATGACGGCCGCGCAGCCGATGAACAGCGGCTTGGAGGTGTCCCCGGCGAGCGCGATCAGCAGGTACATCAGCGCGCCGGCGCCCAGGTAGAGGCGGTAGACGTTCTTGCGTCCGGCCAGGTCGGAGGCGGCCGACCAGACGATCCGGCCGAGCATGTTGGCGAGCGAGAGCAGGCCGACGAAGCCCGCGGCGGCCGACGCGCTCACCGGCGCGGAGCTGCGGGCGAAGAAGTCGGAGACCATCGGCGCGGCCTTCTCCAGGATGCCGATGCCCGCCGTGACATTGGTGCACAGAACGACCCACAGACACCAGAACTGCGGAGTGCGCAGGGCGTTACGGGCCGAGACCTGTGCGGTGGTGACCAGCGGGCGGGGCACGGCCGCCGCCCGGCGTACGCCGGGACCGTCCGGCCCGGTGGGCGGCACCCGTACCAGCAGTACGCCGAGCGCCATGAAGACGGCGTACGCCAGGCCCATCACCAGGAACGTACGGGCGATTCCGGAGGTGTCCCGGCCCAGGGCGTCCAGCAGCCCGGCGGACCACGGCGAGGCGATCAGGGCACCGCCGCCGAAGCCCATGATGGCGATGCCGGTGGCCGCGCCGGGGCGGTCGGGGAACCACTTCAGGAGGGTGGAGACGGGGGAGATGTAGCCGATCCCCAGGCCGATGCCGCCGATGAAGCCGTAACCGAGGACGACGAGCCAGTACTGCCGGGTGGCCGCGCCGAGCGCCGCGACCAGGAAGCCGGCGGAGAAGCAGACGGCCGAGACGGCCATCGCCCAGCGCGGGCCGTTGCGCTCGACGAGGGTGCCGCCGAAGGCGGCGGACAGCCCCAGCATCACGATGGCCAGTTGGAAGGGCAGCGCCGAGGCCGTGCCGGACAGCCCGAGCGAGGACTCCAAAGGCGGCTTGAACACGCTCCAGGCGTAGGCCTGCCCGATGGCGAGGTGGATGGACAGCGCCGCGGGCGGGACGAGCAGGCGGCTCCATCCCGGCGGCGCGACGGTACGGGAACGAGCGGGCGCGCGCATGACGCGGAACGTACATCGTTCACCTACCCCGGGGAAGGGCGCCGCGACCACCGGGAGACGCGCCGTCGCCGTCACCGTGCCCGGGCTCGTACAGGTATGGGCACCCCCCGCGCGCCGCCACCGCAAGCTCCCGCACCGCCGCCCGCACCAGCCCCGCGTTGGAGGCCGCGGGCGAACCGTCCGGCAGCAGCACGGTGTCCTCGACGCCGATACGGGTGGCCGGCCCCAGCTCCCCGGCGAGCCGCAGCACCGGCCAGGCCCCGCCGTCCTCGCCGTGCAGCAGCACCGGACGGCCGTGCGCGCCGAACGCGTCCAGCGCGCGCAGCAGACCGCGCGCCGTCTCCCGCGCCGACGCGCCATCCGGGTCCATGACCTCGGCCGGCACCCGCAGCACCCGCGGTCCCGGCGGCGAGGCCGCGAAGCGCTCCGCGCCGTCCGTGCCCGACCAGATGCCCGCCTCGACACCGCCGCCGCGCTCCAGCAGGGCCGCGGCGACCGCCTCGGCACCCGGCTCGTGCCAGTTCACCGAGGCATGGTCGGGCAGACCGGCCACGCCCGTACACAGGCCACCCTACGCTCCGGATCCGGCTCGGCCCACGCACCGGTGGTGACCCCCACCGGCACGTCCACCACGGCCCGCACCGCCTCCAGCACCGGTGTCAGCACACCCGGCGCGAGGGACTCCCGCCCGCACGGCGACCTGGGGTGGACGTGGACGTCCCGGGCGCCGGCCGCGACCGCCTTCCCCGCGGCATCGGCCAGCTCCGCCGGGACCATCGGCACCATCCCGGAACCGGCGGCGTTCCGTGAGCCGTTGAGGCATACCTGGACCATGCCCCCGAGCATGACACCGGGGTCCGACAACGGGACCTGACCACGGCCCCGACGGCAGGACGGGCGCCCCGCGCCCCCGGCCCGCCCGGCTCAGGCCGCCACGTACAGCCGCCGCGCGCGCGAGGACTCCCGCGCCCCCGCCAGCGCCTCCCGCGTCAGCACCGGGAGCGGCGCGACGACCCCGCACCCCTGGCACACCGGTCCGGCCATCGGAAAACGTTCGAGGTCCGTGCGCCACACGAAGCGCTGCGTCCCGCACACCGGGCAGCCGGGCCGCGGCGTGCCCGACTCCATCGCCTGGATCATGCGGCGCAGCACCGCGGCCAGCGGCGCCGCCGGATGCCGGTCGGGCGCCTCGCACGGCACGATGTCGCAGCCGCCCCAGGTGCGCCGGTGCCAGTCGTCGAGCGCGCTGGGCTGCCGGATGCCGTCGTGCTTCTCACGGCGCCGGCGCGCCGCGAACTCCTTCTCGTACCCGAGCCAGACGGCGCGGGCCTCCTCCAGTTCCTCCAGCGCGGCCATCAGCCGCGCCGGGTCGGGTTCGCGGTCCTCGGTCGCGATGCCCGCCCTGGTGCACAGATGGTGCCAGGTCGCGCGGTGCCCGTAGGGGGCGAAGCGTTCCAGGCACTTGCGCAACGCCGTACGCCGCTGTGTGGCGACGAGACGCGGATTGCGCACCTGTTCTGCGAGAGCTCTGAAACCGGCCAATTCATCCCACCTCCGTGGGGAGGACCCGACTGGACAGGGAATGGACGTAGCGGACCGTCCGCCGGATCCATCGAACTGTCTTACGGATACGTGGTGGCGGCACCCGCGCCGCACCGGTCGCGCCACTCGCTCCCGATGCCCCCCGCGGCGCCCAGCGCGCCTCGTGTGCATCATCCACCGTACATCTGTGGGGAATTGAGAAAGTTAAGGTCGTCCGCCTTCCGGCTGCGGCGCGCTACCGGCAGCCCTTGCGAGAGATGCGCCGGTGACTGCTGGTACCCGCGCCACGGCCGTTCGATCCGCGCCGTGGCCTACTTGGCTCCTTCCGGTACGGTCCCGTCCGGTTCCGTACGAGGCGGAACCGGCCGACGCACACACGACCGGAACCCGGCGGGATACGGCCACGCCCCCCAAGACATACGCCCCGGAAGGCGCCCCCCGGACCCGCTCCCTACCTCTTCATCCCCACCCGCCCCGCGGTGAGCACCACGCGCGCCAGCTCGTCATGGCAGACGTCGCTGTGCGCACCGGCCGGCGGGGGGCCGTCCCGGACCACCGACGACGCGTCGACGCTCACGCAGCCCTGGCCGGGCACCGCCGCGCCCAGGTTCAGGCGCCGGGCGCCGTCCACGGCCTGGATGCCGTCGTGGCCGATCGCGCCCCACCGGTCGAACAGGCCCTGGAAGCTCGCCGAGTCGCCGGAGAGCTTCGAGGCCAGCGGGTACAGCATGCTCAGCGCCGAGTCGTGCCGCGAGTAACAGGACACCATGGGGCCGTCCACCCGCTGCTGCACCCCTTGCAGCGCCCCGCCGCGGTCCGGGTCGTGCGGCAGCCGGGCGGCGAACGCGTAGTGCGAGAAGGCCCCTTGCAGCAGGGTCACGGACTTCACCCCGGTCGCACCGGGCGGCATGCCGCGCAGCCCGTACGCCACCAGACGGGCACCGAAGCTGTGCCCGATCAGGTGGATCCGGGTGCCCGGCGCGCCCTGCGCCAGCTTGCCGAGCGCCGGCCCCAGCCCCAGCTGTCCCACCACGCCCGCGCGCCGCTTCATGGCGTAGTAAGCCGTCTGCCGCAGGAACTCCTTGGCCCCGTTCCACAGCCGCTTGAGCCCGTCACCGAACAGCTCCTGACGGCCGCACTTCTCCAGCGCCGCCGTGAAGATCTCGCACACTCCCTGCGGGTCGTCGGTGAGCATCGCGGGCGTGCCCGCCCCCGTGTCCTCGGCCAGCTCCTGCGCCGGGCTGTTCTCCCGTACGGTCACCAGATCGCGTACGAGGCGCGCGAACTCGTCGAAGGCGGAACGGGCCGCCGGCCGCTCGGCCAGCAGCTCCTGCAGGCGCCGCAGCGTCAGGTCGCGGCCGGGGAAGGTCCGCGTCAGGGCGCGCAGCGTCGCGTCGTCCAGCAGCGGTGGCCCGGCCGGTACCGGGGCCGCGGCCGGACCCGCCGCCACCGGCGGGAAGTCGGGGACCGGCTCGTCCGTGAAGCGCATCGCGGGCCAGATCACGCCGGTGTAGCCCAGCCGCACCCCGGCCCCCGCCATGGCCGGGAACGGGGCGAAGAACCGCCCGTACAGGCGCGTGGCCATCGACCGGTCGTTGTTCCAGCCGTGCGCGAAGACCAGCAGGTCGGTGACGCGCTGCTGCGCCGCCCCGGCCACCAGCCGGTCCCGCTGCCCGGCGTCCGGATCGCCGTCGGCGTCGAACGTCAGCTCCCAGTACGGCTGTACGCCGATGTCCCCGGCCGTCGCTGCGCCGGAACTGCCCGCGGTACCCGTCATGACGACCCCCTGAGCGGCGCGCCGGCCCCGCTGCCGGGCCGGGCTTCCGGGCCGCGCCGCGTTGTGCAGCGCATCGTCCTGCGGCCGGACGGATCCGGCCATACGCCAGGCGTGGCCGATTCGCGGCGGGCCGGGTCGGGCCGGGGCGGGGCCGGCCGGCGTACCGGTGGCCTACCGGTGGCGCGCCCCTCAGCCCAGGTCCCGCTCCCGCGTCTCCGGCAGCGCCAGCACGCACACCAGCGACACCACCGCCATCGCCGTCACGTACCACCCCACGGACCCGGACCCGAAGGCCGCCTGCAACCGCGTCGCCACCAGCGGGGACACCGCGCCGCCCAGCACCCCGCCCAGGTTGTACGCCAGCGAGGCGCCCGAGTACCGCACCGTCGTGCCGAACAGCTCCGGCAGGTACGCGCCCATCGGGCCGTACACCACGCCCATGCAGAACAGCGCGCCGCCGACCGCCACCGCGATCAGCACCGGCTCCCCGGTGTCCAGCAGCGGGAAGAGGACGAGGCCCCAGACGGCCGCGGCCGCCGTCCCGGCCAGCACCAGCCTGCGCCGCCCCGCACCGTCCGAGCGGGTGGCGGCGAGCCAGGTGCCCGCCGCCAGGAACAGACAGGCGACCAGCGAGAGAGCGAGCATGGTGCCCCGCGGGACGCCGAGCGTGCCGGTGGCGTACGCCAGGCAGTACGTCGTCGCGGTGTAGAAGAGCCCGTACGCGACGATCATGCCGCCCGCGCCCAGCAGCAGCTCACGCGGGTGCCGGCGCAGCACGTCCAGCGCGGGCACCCGGCTCGCCTCCCGCGCGTCCATCACCTTCGCGAACACCGGCGTCTCGCTGATCTTCAGCCGTACGAACAGCCCCACCGCCACCAGCAGGAACGACAACAGGAACGGCACCCGCCACCCCCACGACCGGAACGCGCCGTCGTCCAGCACCGCGGACAGCAGCCAGAACACCCCCGTCGCCGCGAAGAACCCGACCGACGGCCCGAGCTGTGGAAACGCCGCATACATCCCACGCCGCTTCTTCGGCGCGTGCTCCACCGCCAGCAGCGCGGCCCCGCCCCACTCACCACCCAGCCCGATCCCCTGAAGGAACCGCAGCAGGACGAGCAGCAACGGGGCCCAGACCCCCAACGTCCCGTACCCCGGCAGCAACCCGACCGACGCCGTCGACAACCCCATCAACAACAACGAGGCCACCAGCACGGACTTCCGCCCCACCCGGTCCCCGAAATGCCCGAACACCACCGACCCGACAGGCCGCGCCACGAACGCCACCGCATAGGTCGAGAACGACGCGAGCGTGGCGTTCACCGGATCGAGCGTAGGAAAGAACGCCTGATTGAGGACGAGCGCAGCGGCCGTCCCGTAAATGTAGAAGTCGTAGAACTCGATGGCCGTCCCGATGAACGAGGCCACGGCCACCCGGCGAAGGCTCTCCGGCGAGGCGGCCGGAGCATCCGCCTCCCGCCCCTGCCCCGAACCCCCCGCGGCCCGAGGCCGCTCCGCCGGGGTGGCTGCTGAAGTCGCGTCACTGTGCACGAGCCGCACTGTCACCCGCGATGTCGGGCCAGTCAATAGGTGGGATGAGACGTTTCAGTAAGTGAGACGCAAGCGGTGAGGGCCGCCCTCACCCCACCACCCCCTCCACCATCGAAAGCGTCGAGTCCGTCGGGATGGTCCGGGTCAGCTTCAGGCCGGCGGTGTGGAAGAGGTTCCGGAAGTCGGGTTCGGTGCGTTCGCGGCCGTTGAGGGAGGTCATCATCAAGGCGTCCATGGTTTTGGCGGGGTGGGGGGAGTTTCCTGGGGGGAGGACGGCGTCGATGGCGAGGAGGCGGGCGCCGGGGCGGGTCATGGCGGTGCGGCAGGCGCGCAGGATGCGGGCGCAGTCGGTGTCGTTCCAGTCGTGCAGGATGCGCTTGAGGAGGTAGACGTCGGCGCCGGGGGGTACGGCGGTGAAGAAGTCGCCGGAATGGGTCTGCCAGCGGTCGGTGAGACCGGGGACGTCGAGTGTGTGGTGGCGCAGGACGGATTCCTGGTCGTGGAGGATGCCGGTCAGGCCCGGGTTGCGCAGCAGGACCTGGCGCAGCAGGCCGCCGCGCCCGCCGCCGACGTCCACGACCGTGCCGGTGGCGGGGAAGTCGTACGCGGCGGCGATGGGGTCGTTCTCGCTCTCGGACAGGCCGGCCATGCCGGTGTCGAAGACGGTGCCCGCTTCCGGTACGCGTTCCAGGTGGCCGAAGTAGGGCGCGCCGAAGATCTCGTCGAAGACGGTGTGGCCGGAACGGACGGTGTCGGCCAGCCGGCCCGCCGGGCGCCAGAAGGGTTCGTCGGTGAGCATGACGACGGCGTCCCGCATGGAGGACGGGGCGTCGGAGCGCAGGGCGTCGGCCGCGGGGGTGAGGTGGAAGGTGCCCTCGGGGTCCTCTCGGAACACGTCGCGGGTCGCGAGGAGGCGCAGGGCCCGTCGGAGGTGGGTGGCGTCGGTGCCGGTGGCGGCGGCGAGTTCCTCGGCGGTGCGCGGGCCGTCGGCCAGGTGGTCGGCGACGCCGAGGAGGGCCGCTGCCCGCAGCGCGGCGGAGTGCAGGTAGGCCAGGGCGTGTTCGGTGAGCTGGACGGCGGGGGAGTGCGGTGTGGTGGTCACGGGGGCGCGGTCCTTACGTGAGCGGCGGCCGGGGCTTCCACCATGGCCGTACGTCCCGGGTGCCACCAGGGCACATTGCGCCGCGCGCGCCTCGCGCGGCGCTGTCGGTGGCTACCGGTAGCGCAGGTACTTCCGTCGCGTACGGCGGAAGTCCGCCAAGTCGTCCTGCCAGGCCGTGGTCACCTCGTCCACGCCCGCGCCCGCGTCGATCATCGTGCGGACGCGGGTCGTACCGGTGAGCTTGTCGATCCAGTGGTCCGGGCGCCAGGCGAAGCCGGGCCAGGTCCGTCTGGCGGTGATCAGCAGGGCGATGCCGGTGCGGACCGGGTCGAAGGCCGCGCGGTCGTGGACGTGGAGCTGGACGCCGCCGATGGTCCTGCCCTGGAACTTGGAGAACGTGGGGGCGAAGTAGGCCTCCCGGAAGTGGACGCCGGCCAGGCCGATGTCCGTGGCGAGGCGATCGGCCGCGGCGGACCAGTGCCGGTCGATGCCGTCCGCGCCCAGCAGTTCGAAGGGGCGGGTGGTGCCGCGGCCCTCGGAGAGGTTGGTGCCTTCGAAGAGGCAGGTGCCCGCGTAGACGAGGGCGGTGTCCGGGGTGGGCATGTTGGGGCTGGGCGGCACCCAGGGGAGGCCGGTGGCGTCGAAGAGGTCCGAGCGCCGCCAGCCCGTCATCAGGACGGTCTCCAGGTCGGCGGGCCGGCCCGCGGCGCGGGGCAGGAACTCGGCGTTGAAGAGGAGGGCGAGTTCGGCCACGGTCATGCCGTGCGCGAGGGCGATCGGTTCACGGCCGACCCCGGAGGCCAGGGCGCGGTCCAGGACGGGACCGGTGGCGGCGCGGCCCGTCACCGGGTTGGGGCGGTCCAGGACGACGAAGCGTTTGTCCGCGAGGACGGCGGCGACCATGCAGTCGTACAGCGTCCAGATGTAGGTGTAGAAGCGCGCGCCGACGTCCTGGATGTCGAAGACGACGGTGTCCACGCCGGACCGGGTGAAGATGTCGGCCAGCGCGCGGCCGCTCTTGCCGTACGTGTCGTGGACGGGCAGGCCGGTGGCGGGGTCCTCGTAGCTGCCTTCCGAGCCGCCGGCCTGGGCCGTGCCGCGGAAGCCGTGCTCGGGGCCGAAGACGGCGGCCAGGTCCACCCGTTCGTCGGCGTGCAGCACGTCGACGATGTGGCGCAGGCCGGAGGTGACGCCGGTGGGGTTGGTGACGACGCCGACCCGGTGGCCGGCGAGGAGCGCGTAGCCGTCGGCGGCGAGGCGGTCGAAACCGGTGCGGACGCGGGGGCGGGGGTGGGGACCGCGCGCCGCTCCGGGTGCCGCTCCGGCCCCGGGCGCACCGGTGCCGGTCGGGCCGTACGCCGCGCTCGCCACTGCCGCCTCACCCGTCATCGCCGTCGCACCCATCACGCTCGTGGCTGCCGTCGCGGCCAGCAGATTCCGTCTGGACAGGGACATGGGTCCACCTCCGCCGTCAGAGCCCGTGTCGTGCGCACGCTAACGCCCGGGGGCCTCCGGGGGAACGCGGCGGGCGGCGTGCCGCGCGCCGCTGCCGCGTCCGGCTCACGGATGGCGCGCCGCCCGGTCCACGGGCGGTTCACGGGCGGCTCACGAGGGGCGCACGGGCGGTCCGCGAGCGGCCGCCGGGCGTTTCCGCGCTCTTCCGCTCCGGCATACCGACTGGTTAGTCTGCCTGGCAGTCGAGTCAGGGCGAGCCAGGGGCGACCGAGGGAGACCGCAGGTGGAAGCCGTACGGGACAAGACAGCCGTGGTGACCGGAGCGGGCGGTGGCATCGGCGCCGCGCTGGCCCGCCGCTTCGCCGCCGAAGGCGCGCGAGTGGTGGTCAACGACCTGGACGCGGCGAAGGCGGAGCGGACGGCGCGGGAGATCGGCGCCGTGGCCGTGCCCGGGGACGCCTCCACCGTCGTGCCGGCCGCCCGCGAGGCGCTCGGCGGGACCGTCGACATCTTCTGCGCCAATGCCGGGGTCGGCACCGGCGGCGGGCCCGAGGCGCCGGACGCCGACTGGGAGCTGGCCTGGGACGTCAACGTCATGGCACACGTACGGGCCGCCCGTGCGCTGCTGCCCGAGTGGCTGGAGCGCGGCGCGGGCCGGTTCGTGTCCACGGTGTCCGCGGCGGGCCTGCTCACCATGGTCGGCGCGGCCCCGTACAGCGTCACCAAGCACGGCGCGTACGCCTTCGCCGAATGGCTGTCGCTGACGTACCGGCACCGGGGCATAGCGGTGCACGCCATCTGTCCGCAAGGGGTGCGTACGGACATGCTCGCGGGCACCGGGGCGGCCGGGGAGCTGGTGCTGACGCCGACGGCGATCGAGCCGGCCGATGTCGCCGACGCGCTCTTCGCGGCCATGGCGGAGGAACGGTTCCTGGTGCTGCCGCACCCGGAGGTCGGCGAGTACTACACCGCGCGGGCGGCCGACACCGAGCGCTGGCTGGGCGGGATGAACCACCTCCAGCGGAAGCTGGAAGGCGCCGTCGCGACCGAAGGAGCCACCCGATGACCTCCGCACAGGACAAGCCCGTCACGTACGCCGACAAGCCCTGGCTGGCGCAGCTCACCGAGGCCCAGCGCGCCCCCGTACACCCGCGCCCCTCCGCCCTGCACGCCTTCCAGGACGCCGCCCGCCGCGCCCCGGACCGCACCGCCCTGGCCTACTTCGACGGGCGGCTGTCGTACGCCGAGGCCGACGCGCTGAGCGACGGCGTCGCCGGGCACCTCGCGGCGCGCGGCTTCCGGCCCGGCGACCGGGCCGCGCTCATGCTCCAGAACACCCCGCACTTCGTGCTGGCGCTGCTCGGCGTCTGGAAGGCGGGCGGCATCGTCGTCCCCGTCAACCCCATGTACAAGTCGGCCGAGATGACCCACGTCCTCACCGACGCCGAGGTCACCGCGCTCGTCTGCGCCGACCGCACCTGGGACGCCTTCCTGCGGGCGACCGCCGCCGCGGTCCCCTCCGTACGGATCGCCCTGACCGCCTGCGAGTTCGACCTCCAGACGCGGGACGACGCGCGCGTGCTGCGCGGCGAGCGGCTCGGGCCGCGCGAGGGCGCCGACGACCTGCTGGCCGCGGCCCGCGCGTACGAGGGCGAGCGGCCTGTCGCGGCCCCGCCGGCCGCCACGGACACCGCCCTGATCAGCTACACCTCCGGCACCAGCGGCACCCCCAAGGGCGCCGTCAACACCCACGGCAACATCGCCTACAACGCCGAGCGGCAGCGCACCGGCCTGGCGCTGCCCGACGGCGCGACGTACTTCGCGCTGGCGCCGCTGTTCCACATCACCGGCATGGTCTGCGAGCTGGCCGCCTGCTTCGCCAACGCCGGCACCCTCGCGCTCGCCTACCGCTTCGAGCCGGGCGTGGTCCTCGACGCCTTCCTGGAGCACCGGCCCGCCTACACGGTCGGCCCGTCCACCGCCTACATGGCGCTGGCGGCGCAGCCCGGCGTCACCCGCGAACACTTCGCGTCGTTCGCCTCGCTGTCCTCGGGCGGCGCGCCGCTGCCGCCCGCGCTGGTGGAGAAGTTCCGGGCGACCTTCGGCCCGTACCTGCACAACGGGTACGGGCTGACCGAGTGCACCGCGCCGTGCGCCAGCGTGCCGCCCGGCCGCGAGGCGCCCGTGGACCCGGCCTCCGGGACGCTGGCGGTCGGCGTGCCCGGCCCGGACACGGTCGTACGGATCGTCGACGACCAGGGGCGGGACGTGCCGTTCGGCGAGCACGGCGAGATCGCGGTGCGCGGCCCCCAGGTGGTGCCCGGCTACTGGCGCCGCCCGGACGCCACCGCCGAGACCCTGCCCGACGGCGAACTGCGCACCGGCGACATCGGCTTCATGGACCCGGACGGCTGGCTCTACGTCGTGGACCGCAAGAAGGACATGATCAACGCGTCCGGCTTCAAGGTGTGGCCGCGCGAGGTCGAGGACGTGCTGTACGGCCATCCCGCGGTGCGCGAGGCGGCGGTGGTCGGCGTGCCGGACGCCTACCGGGGCGAGTCGGTGAAAGCGTATGTGAGCCTGCGGCCCGGGCAGCACGCGGAGTCGGCCGAGCTGGCCGGCCACTGCAAGGAACGGCTGGCCGCGTACAAGTATCCGCGCCAGGTGGAGATCCTGCCCGAGCTGCCGAAGACGGCCAGTGGCAAGATCCTCAGGCGGGAACTGCGCGGGCGCGGCTGACCGCGCCCGCGGGGACACCACGCAACGACACCACGCACGACGCGCGACGCACAAGGGACAGGTGAGGGCGATGGCCGGCACGAAGGACGGCGGGAGCACCGGGAGTACCGGAAGCACCAAGCCCGTGGCGCAGCGGCTGCTGGCCACCGCCACCCGGCTCTTCGCCGAGCAGGGGTACGACCGCACCTCCGTACAGGAGATCGTCGAGGCCGCCGGTGTCACCAAGGGGGCCCTGTACCACTACTTCGGTTCCAAGGACGATCTGCTGCACGAGGTGTACGGGCGGGTGCTCCGCCTCCAGCAGGAGCGGCTGGACCACTTCGCGGGCTCCGACGCGCCGGTGGAACGGCGGCTGCGGGACGCGGCGGCGGACGTCGTGGTCACCACCATCGAGAACCTCGACGACACGAAGATCTTCTTCCGCTCGATGCACCACCTCTCGCCCGAGAAGGACAAGCAGGTACGCGCCGAGCGGCGGCGCTACCACGAACGGTTCCGGGCGCTGGTCGAAGAGGGCCAGCGCGCCGGGGTGTTCAGCAGCGCCACCCCCGCCGACCTGGTCGTGGACTACCACTTCGGGTCGGTGCACCACCTCGGCACCTGGTACCGCGAGGACGGCCCGCTCACCCCGCAGCAGGTCGCCGACCACCTCGCCGACCTGCTGCTGCGGGCGCTGCGCCCCTGAGGGACGCCTGGCCCGGGCGGGCGCCCGACCGGGGTCATGACACAGACTCTCCGGCCCCGCCGATCCGCTTCTCGAACCAGTGATGGGCGTACGGCTCGTCGTTGAAGGCCGGGACCTCTTGGAAGCCGTACGAGCGGTACAGGCCGATGGCGCCGCCGAGCACCTTGTTGGTGTCCAGGCGCAGGGTGTCGTGGCCGTGTCCGGCGGCCCGGGCCTCCAGTTCGCCGAGCAGGCGGCGGCCCAGGCCGAGCCGCCGGGCGCCGGGGGCCACCCACATGCGCTTGACCTCGGCCGGGGCGCCGGACGGCAGCTTCAGGCCGGCGCAGCCGACGGGCTCGCCGTGCAGCCGGGCGACCAGGAACAGGCCGTTCGGCAGCCGCAGTTCGCCCGCGTCGGGCAGCAGGCTGCGGGCGGGGTCGAAACCGGTCTCGAAGCGCTCCTGCATCTCGGTGAAGTAGGACCGCAGGCAGTGTTCGGCGTCCGGGTGGGCCGGGTCCACCACGTCCAGCGCGACCGTCGTGGCGGTCAGCAGCCGCTCGACCTCGGCCATGGCGGCGACCAGCCGGGCGCGCTGGCCGGCGTTGAGCGGCTCCAGCAGGGAGCCGGCCAGCTCGTCGCTGCGGTCGTCCAGCGCGGCGTGCTCCGCGCGGCCGGCCGCGGTGAGCCGGACCGTACGCACCCGCCGGTCCTCGGGCTGCGGCCGCACCGTCACCAGGCCGTCGGCCTCCAGGGCGCGCAGCAGCCGGCTGACGTAACCGGAGTCGAGGCCGAGGCGCTCGCGCAGCCGCCGTACGTCCGCGCCCCGCTCGCCGATCTCCCAGAGCAGCCGGGCCTCGCCGACGGGCCGGTCGCGGCCGAGGTAGTGGTCGTGGAGCACGCCCACGCGTTCGGTGACGGTGCGGTTGAACCGTCGCACCTGGTCGATCTGTGCCGCATCCATTCTCTGACCTTAGTCAGGGAATGGATGCGGGGCCAGCGTCACCCGTACGCCTTCAGCTCCCGCCGCGCCAGCGACCGCTGGTGCACCTCGTCCGGGCCGTCCGCGAGGCGCAGCGTGCGGGCCGCCGCCCACAGCTCCGCCAGCGGGAAGTCCTGGCTGACGCCGCCCGCGCCGTACAGCTGCACGGCCCGGTCGAGGATGTCCACGACCGTACGCGGCGTGGCGATCTTGATGGCCTGGATCTCCGTGTGCGCGCCCTTGTTGCCGACGGTGTCCATCAGCCACGCGGTCTTCAGCACCAGCAGCCGCAGCTGCTCGACGGCCACCCGCGCGTCCGCGATCCACTGCTGTACGACACCTTGGCCGGCCAGCGGCTTGCCGAAGGCCGTACGGGACACCGCGCGGCGGCACATCAGCTCGATCGCGCGCTCGGCCATGCCGATCAGCCGCATGCAGTGGTGGATACGGCCGGGGCCGAGGCGCGCCTGGGCGATGGCGAAGCCGCCGCCCTCCTCGCCGATCAGGTTTTCGGCCGGTACGCGGACGTCGTGGAAGACCACCTCGGCGTGGCCGCCGTGGTAGTGGTCCTCGTAGCCGTACACCTGCATGGCGCGGCGCACTTCGACGCCGGGGGTGTCGCGCGGGACCAGCACCATGGACTGCTGGCGGCGGAGGTCGCTGCCGTCCGGGTCGGTCTTGCCCATCACGATGAAGATCCGGCACAGCGGGTTCATCGCGCCGGAGATGTACCACTTGCGGCCGTTGATGACGTAGTTCTCGCCGTCCCGCTCGATGCGGGTCTCGATGTTCGTGGCGTCCGAGGAGGCCACGTCGGGCTCGGTCATCGCGAACGCCGACCGGATCTCGCCCGCCAGCAGCGGGCGCAGCCACTGCTTCCGCTGCGCCTCCGAACCGAACTGCGCCAGCACCTCCATGTTCCCGGTGTCCGGCGCCGCGCAGTTCAGCGCGGTCGGCGCGAGCTGCGGACTGCGGCCGGTGATCTCGGCCAGCGGCGCGTACTGGAGGTTCGTCAGCCCCGCCCCGTACTCCTCGTCCGGCAGGAACAGGTTCCACAGGCCCTGCCTGCGCGCCTCGGCCTTCAGGTCCTCCACGATCTGCGGGGTGTCCCACGGCGAGGCGAGCGCCGCGCGCTGTTCGCCGGCGACCGCCTCGGCCGGGTACACATGCTCGTCCATGAAGGCCAGCAGCCTGCCCCGCAGCTCTTCGGTGCGGGCGTCGAATGCGAAGTCCATCGGGATGCCTCAGCCTTCCTTGGCGGTCGTCAGGGTGTCGAGGGTGGCGCGGCCCCGGTCGATGAAGACCGGCACCAGCTCGCCGATCCGGTCGAAGCCCGCGCCGACGGTCTGCCCGAGTGTGAAGCGGTAGTGGATGCCCTCCAGGATCACCGCGAGCTTGAAGTACGCGAACGCCGTGTACCAGGCGATGCCGGACACGTCCCGGCCGGAGCCGGCCGCGTACCGTTCGATCAGTTCGGCCGCCTCCGGGTGGCCGGGCGCGCCGCGCGTCGTGGCGATCGGGGAGCCGGGCACGTCCTCCTGCTCGCTGTACATCACCAGCAGGCCCAGATCGGTCAGCGGATCGCCGAGCGTGGACATCTCCCAGTCCAGTACCGCTGTGATCCGGTCGTCCGCGCCCACCAGTACGTTGTCCAGGCGGTAATCACCGTGCACGACGGCAGGCGCGGGGGAGGCGGGCAGCGCGGCGCCCAGCGCCTCGTGCAGCGCGTCGATGCCCGGCAGCTCGCGGTTCTTCGACGCCGCGAGCTGCTTGCCCCAGCGGCGCAGCTGCCGCTCCAGGAAGCCGTCCGGCCGGCCGAAATCGTCGAGGCCGACCGCCGCCGGATCCACGGCGTGCAGCTCCACCAGCGTGTCGACGAGGGAGAGCACCACGCCGCGGGTCCGCTCCGGGCCCAGCGCGGCGAGCTGTTCCGCCGTACGGTACGGCACGCCCTCGACCAGCTCCATCACGTAGAACGGCGCCCCGAGGACCGTCTCGTCCTCGCACAGCAGCAGCGCCTCGGGGACCGGCACCGCCGTCGGGTGCAGCGCGCTGATCACCCGGAACTCGCGCCGCATGTCGTGCGCGGTGGCCAGGACGTGGCCGAGCGGCGGGCGCCGGACCACCCACTGGCCGGTGCCGTCGGTGACCCGGTAGGTGAGGTTGGACCGGCCACCCTCGATCAGCTCGGCATCCAGCGGTCCCCGTACCGCTCCGGGCAGCTCCCGGTCCAGCTGCTCCCGCAGCCGCTCCAGGTCCAGACCCGGGGGCGCGGGACGCGGGGGAGGGGTGCCGTTGCTCATCGTGCTCCTCCGTAGGGAAGGGACGGCCGCTCCGGTCGGGCGGCCGCTCCGATCATGCCGACTAGTCGGTATGGCGTCCAGAGGGTGCGTATGGGGTGTGGGTCACCCGGCCGGAAAGAGCCGGCCGTCAGAGCAGGATCGCCGCGCCGAGCACCGCCAGCGCGCAGGCGCAGCCCGCCAGCACCAGCGCCGTACGGGCGGACAGGGCCGGCGGCCGGCTCCCGCACATCGCCCGCATCCGCAGCTGCGCCGCCGCCACGAACGCGATCCACACCAGCAGCACCAGCGCCGCCGCGAGCACCGTCACCGGCCCCGGGGCGCGGTGCTGCACCACCTGGCGCCCGGCGAGGATCGCGACCAGCGTGCAGGACAGGGTCGTACGCCGCCAGGCGAGGCGGGTGCGCTCCGGTTGCAGCCCCGGGTCGCGGGCCGGGCGCGGCTGCCCCCGCGGTGCGGAACCGGCCATCGGTCAGCGCGTCCAGCCGGCGGCGACCAGGACGACCATCGCCGCCGCGAGCAGCCCGACGGCGACCGCCAGCACGGCCGGGAAGCGGGACGCGGGCAGATCCTCGCCGCGCCGCATCGCCCGTTCGCACCGCACCCAGTGGTTGACCGCCCGCACCGCGCACAGCGCGCCGCCCACCAGCAGGACCACCGTGCACGTCACCCGCAGCACCTCGTGCAGCCGGGGCAGGAACTGATCCACCGCGAACCCACCGCCCACCAGCGCCAGCCCGGTCCGCAGCCAGGCCAGGAAGGTGCGCTCGTTGGCGAGGGAGAAGCGGTAGTCGGGCGTCGTGCCCTCCTCGCGGACGCGCGCCGGTGTGAACCACAGCCGTACGCCCGCGCCGATCGACCGCAGCCTGTCGGTGAGGATCATGGCCAGAACCCTACGCGGTCCCGTCCCAGTCGCTACCCCGCCCGCGCGGCCCGCCATTCCCGCAGCCGCTCGTACGCGGCCATGCCGTCCGGCGTCCACTGCCACTGCGGGATACGCCGCTCCAGCTCCTCCTCGGTGAGGAAGGCGTACCAGTCCACCTCCGACTCCTGCGGCTGGACGGGCAGGGTGCAGCGCACCTCGTAGACCGCCGACCACCAGGTGTGCTCGGGCGTCTCGTACAGGAACGTGAACAGCGGGACCGGCTGCGGCAGGCCGCTCACGCCCAGTTCCTCCTCCGCCTCGCGCAGCGCGGTCTCGTCGTACGTCTCGCCCGCGCCGACCACACCGCCGACGAACATGTCGTAGTACGAGGGGAAGACCAGCTTCCGCGCGGTACGGCGGTGCACGAAGATCCGGTCCTCGGCGTCGCGGGCGAGGATGAACGCGCAGCGCGTCCGCAGCCGGTGGGCGTACGCGTCACCCCGCCGGGCCTGGCCCACGACCTCGTCGCTCTCGTTGACGACGTCGACGATCTCGTCCACGTTCAGTGGCTGTTGTCCGTCCATGGCCCCATGCAATCAGTCCGGCGGGGCCGGCGCGGCACGGGCCCCGCCGCGCGGGTCACCGCCCCATGACGTAGCACCATGTCCCGCGTCTGCGCCCCGGGCCGGGCCTTGTCAGCGGCCGAGCGGGTGAACCGCTTCACCCCTCACCAGCGCACCGCCGTGAAGTCGACCGGTCGCGGCCGCAGCGCTTGCGTGCGGGCGGTGAGTCCCCGCATCCGGGCGGCCATCTCGTCGGCGGGCAGCTGCTTGCGTCCGCCGTGGCCGGGCAGCAGCCACTCGAAGCGAAGCCGGTCCGCGGTACGGGCCAGGGAGGCGGCCAGTTCCTCGATGGAGTACCAGGTGACGCTGTCCGCCACCTCGATGTCGCCGGTCGTGCGCGACCAGTAGAAACTGTCCCCGCTGAAGCAGTACCGCTCGTCGGCGACGTAGAGCACGCTGCCTTCGGTGTGGCCGGGCAGCGGACAGGCCAGCACGCCCTCGGCTATCTCCGTGGTCCGGGTGCCGCGCAGGACGTGGTCGGCGTCGGGTACGGCGTCCAGGTCGCCCTCGTGGATCCACAGCCGGGCACCGAAGCGGTCGGCGTACCGGCGGCCGTGCGCCACGTGGTCCCGGTGGGTGAGCAGCACATCGGTGACGGGGCCGACGGCCTCGTACCGCGCGGCCAGCGGCTCGCTCCAGCGGGGCGTGTCCACCATCATCAGGGTGCCGCCGGGGCGGTGCAGGAGGTAGGAGTTGGCCGCGGCGGTGTGCGGGGAGTTGTGCCCGCACAGCAGGACGTCGGTGGTGCCGAGCCGCAGGGGGTACGGGTCCGTCGCCGGGTCGAGCCGGTGGGCGGGGTGGCGGATGGAACGGGTGGGGCACGCGAAGGCCGCGGCGTAGAGCTGCTGTTGCTCGGCCGCGTCGCGTGGCTGCCGGACGACCTCGGAGCGGCCGCCGGTCTCGATGATCAGGTCGGGGGCGAGCTGCCGGGCCACGTCGCAGTTCGTACAGCGGTTGTCGACGTACCAGGCGTCCTGAGGGGCTTGGGGGCCTTGGGGGTTCTGGGGGGCGGGGCGGGCGTCGGTCATGGCGTGCCTCACTCTTCGGGCTTCGGGCTTCGGGCTTCGGGCTTCAAAACTCTTCGGACGGATGGCCGGCAGGGGCTCGGCGAATGGCCGGCAGGGGCCCGTACGAAGAGGGTCCGCGTCGAAGCGCGGAAGAGGAAGGGGGCCCGGGTCTTGTTTCTCCTGGTCAAGGGGTCTCTCACGGAGTGCGATTCAGTGACGTGCCCATGACAACCACGCAAGCCGACCAGCCCCTGGTGACCCGCCCGCCACTCCTCACCCCACCTGCAACTCCCGCACCCGCTCCGGTCGTCCGGCCACCCCCGCCGGCATCGCCGGGTGCCGTCCGATCAGGACGATGCCGGTCACGACCGCCGCCAGCCCGGCCGCCTCCCCGGCGAGCGCTCCGGCGGTCAGGTTCAGCCGGTCGCCCAGGAAGCCCACCCCGCAGGCGATGCCCGCCAGCGGCTGGGCCGCGGTCAGTGCGGGCAGCGACATGCGCAGGGGCGCCGTCTCGAAGGCGCTCTGCACCATCACCAGCGCCACGACGCCCAGGGCGAGCACCGCGTACGGTTGCCAGCCGGTGAGCAGCGCCGCCCAGCCGCCGTGCCCGAACCGCTCGCCGCTGATCCGGGTCAGCGCGTCCTGGAGCCCGTACAGCAGCCCGGCCGCCACCCCCAGCAGCGCCGCCTCCCGGCTCATCCGTACGCGCCTGGCGCAGGCCGCCAACAGCAGCGCGAGGCCGAGGACGGCGCCCATGACCAGCCAGTGCCGCAGCGGGTCGGTGACGCCGCGGCCGCCGTGCGGCTCCCCGGCCACGATGAACGCCGTCACGCCGCCCGCCAGCAGCCACAGGCCGCCCCAGCCCTGCCGGCCGAGCCGCTGCCGGGTCAGGCGGCGGGACAGGGCCATCGCGAACAGCAGGTTCGTGGCGAGCAGCGGCTCGACGAGGGTGACCTCTCCCATGCCGAGCGCCGCGGCGCCCAGCGCCATGCCCGCGACCATGAAGCCGATGCCGGCCAGCCAGCGCGGCATCCGGGCCAGGTCGAGCAGCAGCCGCAGGGAGAGGAAGTCCTGCATCGGGGCGTGCCGGGCCGCGCGCTGCTGGAGCACGAAGCCGACGCCCAGACAGCCGGCCGCGCTCAGGGCCAGCAGGAACACCGTCACGTCAGGCACCTCAAGTCGGCCGGATCGGTGGGGACTTGGCCGAGGATAGCGAGGCGGTCGGCCGGTCGCCGCCCGCCCGTCGTCATCGGGCACGCCCGGGTACCCCGTCCGCGCGACGACGGAACCCCGCGGTTGACGCGCTGCCCGCCCGCGCTGAGGATCGGTAGCCACGATGGCGGCCGGGTCCTCCGGCGCGCCGCGGCGAGGAGAGAAGACTGGCGGACATGGCCTACGACGCTGACGTGATCGTGATCGGAGCGGGTCTGGCGGGGCTCGCGGCCACCGCCGAGCTGGCCGAGGCGGGACGCCGGGTGATCCTCCTGGACCAGGAGCCGGCCGGCGGCCTGGGCGGCCAGGCGCACTGGTCCTTCGGCGGCCTCTTCCTCGTCGACTCGCCCGAGCAGCGGCGGCTGCGCATCCGCGACAGCCACGAGCTGGCCTGGCAGGACTGGCTCGGCGCGGCGGCCTTCGACCGCCCCGAGGACCACTGGCCGCGCAAGTGGGCCGAGGCGTACGTCGACTTCGCGGCGGGCGAGAAGCGCTCCTGGCTGCACCGGCAGGGCGTACGGTTCTTCCCGGTCGTCGGCTGGGCCGAGCGCGGCGGCTACGCGGCCACCGGGCACGGCAACTCCGTACCCCGCTTCCACATCACCTGGGGCACCGGTCCCGGCCTGGTCGAGCCGTTCGCGCGGCGGGTGCGGGCCGGAGTCGCGCGCGGCCTGGTGGAGCTGCGCTTCCGGCACCGCGTCACCGGCCTGGCGCGCAGCGCGGGTGCCGTCGACACCGTCACCGGTGAGGTGCTGGAACCGTCCGACGCCGAGCGGGGCACGCCCAGCAGCCGCGCGGTGGCCGGCGCCTTCGAGCTGCGCGCCCAGGCGGTGATCGTCACCTCGGGCGGCATCGGCGGCAACCACGACCTGGTGCGCGCCAACTGGCCCGAGCGGCTGGGCAGGCCGCCGGAGCGGATGCTGTCCGGGGTGCCCGCCCATGTGGACGGCCTGATGCTGGGCGTCGCCGAGGCGGCCGGCGGCCGGATCGTCAACCGGGACCGCATGTGGCACTACACCGAGGGCATCGCGAACTGGGATCCCGTCTGGTCCCGGCACGGCATCCGCATCCTGTCCGGCCCGTCCCCGCTGTGGCTGGACGCGCGCGGCAAGCGGCTGCCGGTGCCGCTCTTCCCCGGCTTCGACACGCTCGGCACCCTCGAACACATCATGCGCACCGGGTACGACCACACCTGGTTCGTCCTCACACAGAAGATCATCGAGAAGGAGTTCACCCTGTCCGGGTCGGAGCAGAATCCCGACCTGACGGGCCGCAGCGTCCGGGACGTACTGGGGCGCGCGCTGCCCGGCGCCCCCGGCCCGGTGCAGGCGTTCATGGACCGGGGCGCGGACTTCGTCGTGGAGCGCTCGCTCGGCGGCCTCGTGCGGCGGATGAACCAGCTCACCGGGGAACCGCTGCTGGACGAGGCCGCGCTGCGCCGCGAGATCGTCGCGCGCGACCGCGAGGTCGCCCACCCCTTCACCAAGGACCTCCAGGTCACCGCCGTGCGCGGCGCCCGCAAGTACCTGGGCGACCGGCTGATCCGTACCGCGGCCCCGCACCGGCTGCTCGACCCCAAGGCCGGCCCGCTGATCGCCGTACGGCTGAGCATCCTCACCCGCAAGACGCTCGGCGGCCTGGAGACGGACCTGTCCTCGCGGATCCTGACCGAGGGCGGCGAGCCCCTGCCGGGCGTGTACGCGGCGGGGGAGGCGGCGGGTTTCGGCGGCGGTGGCGTGCACGGCTACCGGTCGCTGGAAGGCACCTTCCTGGGCGGCTGCATCTTCTCGGGGCGCACGGCGGGCCGGGCGGCGGCCGCGGCGGTGGGGTGAGCGCGGGGTACGCGGCCGGGCCGTCGCCGCACCGCCGGTTCTTATTGACAAGTCTGTTGACGGGCAAGGGAGTTGGCTTTTCGGTCAATCTCCGAACCGCCTTGACGTGAAGCTGCGCCTGCCGCTTTGCTGTGCGTGACCTACTGGTGTCGATCAGTGCACCGATTCTGCACATACGCGTCCGGGATGTGGCGCGTCCGGAGGTGAAGCGCGTCGTGGAGTGTTCCTGCCCGTGACCCCGCCGCCACCCCCGCCCCCACCGCTGGGCCGGCCCCGCCGCAAGGACGCGCCGGTCCTCGACCCGGCCCTGGACGACGTCCAGCTCGCCGCCTCCGTCGACGCCCTGGCGCACGGCCGCTGGGTCCGGGTACGGACGCTGCTGGCCGACACCAGTACGGACTGGGACCTGCGCGGCCACCGGCTGGTGGTGCTCGCCGAAGGCCCCGCCAGCGCCGCCTGGGCCGGTGACTGGCGCCTCGCCGAACCGGACAGCGCCGACGCCGCCGTCCTGCTGGCCTGCAGCCTCGTCTTCCAGGCGCTGCGCGGCAAGAGCGACCAGGACGCCGCGCGCGAGGCCTGCCGGGTCGCCGCCGCCATGGCGCCCCGCGACCCGACGCCGTGGCTGGGCCTGCTGATCCTGGCCCGCCGCACCGGCACCCCCGACGAACGTGAGCACGCCTTCGACCAGGTACGGGCCCGGCACCCGGACCACCACCACGCCCACCACCTGATGGCCGCCTGCCTGGCCGAGCAGCAGCAGAACGGCGCCGACGACCCGCTGCACCAGGTCTACGACTTCGCGTACTGGGCCGCCGAACAGGCCCCCGCCGACTCGCCGCTGGCGATCCTGCCCGTCGTCGCCCACGCGGAGCGCTACCGCGCGCTGGCCGCCGCCGGCCTCGAACCGGCCGACCCGGCCGCGTCCGGCCACTGGTCCACCCGCCGCGCGCGCCAGGTCATGAAGGCGGCCTTCGACTGGTGGCTGGAGTGGGAGGGCGAGGGCCACCCGCGCAGCAAGGTGGACCTCAACTTCCTCGCCCACGCCAAGTACCACGAGGGGCGGATGGCGGAGGCCGCCGCGCTCTTCCACCGCATCGGCCCGCACGTCACCGCCGCCCCGTGGTCCTACCCCGACCGGGACGCCCGCAAGGCCTTCAAGGCGGCCCGCGCCACCGCCTTCAGCACCGCCTGACCCCGGCGCCCGGCCCCACCCGGCGCGCCCCCCCCGTACCAGGACGCACCACCCGGGACGCCGTACGCGGCACCACGCACCACCCGCCACAGCCGTACGCACCACCCGCACCACGCACGACGCGCACTCCCGCCTCCGCACCACGGAAAGGACACTTCCGCGCCATGCTGACGAGCAGTACGGGTAACAAGGGCAAGCCGGGACGCAGGAGAAGCCCGGGTACGCAACGTCCCGGCGGCCCCGAGGAGATCAGCACCTTCAAAGGCCAGGAGCGGGCCCTGCGCGCCGGCCGCATCGGCACGCCGGGCCTGCTGCTGTCCGTGCTGGCCGCCAGCGCGCCCCTGATGGTGGTGGCCGGCGTCATGGTCACCACGTACCAGGTCATGGGCATCGTCGGGCAGCCGCTGCTGTTCGTCATCCTGGGCGTGGTGATGGCGCTGTTCAGCGTCGGCTACGCGGAGATGAGCCGGCACGTGCACAACGCCGGCGCGTTCTACGCGTACATCGCGCGCGGCCTCGGCGGCACGGCCGGCGCCGGCGCCTCCTTCGTCGCGCTCGCCGCGTACAGCGCCCTGCAGTTCGGCATCTACGGCATCTTCGGCTTCGAGGTGTCCGGGCTGCTCGGCAAGCACCTGGGCCTCACCGTCCCCTGGTGGGTGCCCGCCCTGCTCGGCGTCCTCGTCATCGGTGTGCTCGGCGCGCTGAAGATCGACCTGAACGCCAAGGTGCTCGGCGTGCTGCTCGCCGTCGAGGTGGCGCTGATCGCCGTCTTCGACCTGGCCTTCGCCGCCCGGCCGGGCCCGCAGGGCCTGTCGCTGCACGCCTTCGACCCGGCCACCCTCGGCGGCGCGGGCCTGGGCACCGCGCTGTGCTTCGCCGTCGCCGCGTTCGTCGGCTTCGAGCAGGCCCCCGTCTACGCGGAGGAGACCAGCCGGCCGCAGACGGTCGTGGCGCGGGTGATGTTCCTCGCCGTCGGCTTCGTCGCGGTCTTCTTCGCGCTCAGCTCCTGGCTGATCGGCGTCGCCACCGGCCCGGACCACGTGGTGGCCACCGCCGGGAAGGAGGGCCCCGGGCTGCTCTTCGCCCTCACCGAACCCCGGCTCGGCGCCACCTTCACCGACGTCCTGCACCTCTTCTTCGTGACCGGCATCTTCGCCTCGATGCTCAGCTTCCACAACGTGGTGGCCCGGTACGCCTTCGCGATGGGCCGCGAGGGCCTGCTGCCCGCCGCGCTCGGCCGGACCGCCAGATCCAGCGGCGCGCCCGCGCTCGGCTCGCTGCTCCAGTCCGTCATCTCGCTGCTCGTCGTGGGCGCCTTCGCGCTGACGGACCGCACCCCGGACGGCGACCCCACCACTCCGGTGCTCAAGCTGTTCACCTGGGGCGGCAACGTGGGCGCGCTCGGCGTGATCGTGCTGATGACCACCGCGTCCGTCGCGGTCATCGCGTTCTTCGTCCGGCGCGGAGCGGGCCGGGCGCAGGCCGGACGGCTGCTGGCCGCGGGGCTGGCCGCGGTGGCCCTGCTGACCGTACTGGTCTACGCGGTCAAGGACTTCGGCGTCCTGGTCAGCGCAGCGGAGGGCTCCGCGCTGACCTGGGTGCTGCCCGGCGTCATCGGCCTGGCGGCGGTGGTCGGGCTGGTGTACGGGCGGGTGCTG
Source organism: Streptomyces sp. NPDC052496 (assembly GCF_040679095.1). Classification (NCBI taxonomy): domain Bacteria; kingdom Bacillati; phylum Actinomycetota; class Actinomycetes; order Kitasatosporales; family Streptomycetaceae; genus Streptomyces; species Streptomyces sp. NPDC052496. The sequence continues at coordinate 69,894 of NZ_JBFAUH010000018.1, read as the reverse complement.
CGCGCCCGGCGCCCACAGGTGCACGCCCGTATCGGGCTGGGCAACGAGGCGTTCCAACTGGAGAAGGCGGCGAGTGTGCCGTCCCTGTCGACCCCGCGTGAGGAGAGCTGACCCATGGCACCCAGCACGACGGAACCGCGGCCGCCCGCCCCGCACCCCCTCGACCCGCTCACCGCCGACGAGATCACCACCGCCCGCGACGTCCTGCGCGACGCGGGCCTGGTGGGCGAGACCACCCGCTTCCCGCTGGTCCTGCCGGACGAGCCGGACCGGCACACCGTTGACGCCCACCGCCCCGGCGACCCGGTCGTACGGCGGTTGCGCGTCACCCTCCTGGACACCGCGACCGGCGCCGCTTCCGAGGCGGTCGTCGACGTCACCGCCCGCGTCCTGCTGGCGCACCGCCCGCTGGACCCGGCGGCGGACGGCCAGCCGCCCCTCCTCTTCGAGGAGTACGTGCGCTGCGACGAGATCGTCAAGGCCGACCCGGGCTGGCGCAAGGCCATGGCCGAACGCGGCATCACCGATACCGCGCTCGCCGTCTGCGCGCCGCTGGCCGCGGGCAATTTCGGGCGGGCCGAGGAGACCGGGCGCCGGATGCTGCGCTCGCTGACGTTCCTGCGCTGCGAGGCCTCCGACAACCCGTTCGCGCACCCGGTGGGCGGTCTGGTAGCCGACGTGGACCTGACCGAGCGGCGGGTCGTCCGGCTCGTGGACACCGGCGCGGTGCCGGTCCCCGCCGCGTGCGGGCGCTACGAGGCCGAGTACAACGGACCGGCCCGCACCGACCTGAGACCCCTGGAGACCAGCCAGCCCGACGGCCCCTCCTTCACCCTGGACGGCCACCGCCTGAGCTGGCAGAACTGGTCGCTGCGGCTGGACTTCAACGCCCGTGAGGGCCTGGTCCTGCACGAACTGTCCTACCGCGACGGCGACCGCGTACGGCCCGTACTGCACCGCGCCTCGCTCGCCGAGATGGCCGTCCCGTACGCCGACCCCGGCGCGGACCGCAACTGGATCTGCTACCTGGACGTCGGCGAGTACACCCTCGGCCGCAACGCCAACGCGCTGCGGCTGGGCTGCGACTGCCTCGGCGAGATCGTGTACGTGGACGCCGTCGTCCCCGACGACCACGGCACCCCGCAGACGCTGCCCCAGGCCATCTGCATCCACGAGGAGGACCACGGCCTCCTGTGGAAGCACACCAACATGTTCGACGACTTCGCCGCCGAGAGCCGCCGCTCCCGCCGGCTGGTCGTCTCGTACATCGCCACCCTCGGCAACTACGACTACGGTTTCTACTGGTACCTCTACCAGGACGGCGGCATCGAGTTCGAGGTCAAGTCGACCGGCCTGGTGCAGACCGCGGCGTCCGAGCCGGGCACGGTCTCCCCGTACGCCACCGAGATCGCCCCCGGCCTCCAGGCGCCGTACCACCAGCACCTGTTCTGCGCCCGGCTGGACCCGGCGGTGGACGGCCACGCGAACACGGTGGAGGAGGTCGACGTCGTCCGGCTCCCCATGGGCCCCGACAACCCCAACGGCAACGCCTTCACCGTCCGCGCCACCCCCGTCACCGACTCCGGGGAGGCCGGCCGGCTGGCCGACCCGGCCGCCGGGCGCCGCTGGCGGATCACCAACCCCGCCGCCCGCAACCGCACCGGGCAGCCGGTCGCGTACACCCTGACCCCGCAGTCGTCCGGCCCCACCCTGCTCGCGCAGCCCGGCTCCGCGGTCGCCGCCCGCGTCGCCTACGCCACCAAGCACCTGTGGATCACCCGCAGCGCGGCCGGCCGCCACTACCCGGACGGCGATTACCCCAACCAGCACCCCGGCGGCGCCGGCGTCACCGAGTGGTCGCGCTCCGGCGAGTCCCTGGAGAACACCGCCCTCACGCTCTGGCACTGCTTCGGGCCGACGCACCTGCCGCGCCTGGAGGACTGGCCGGTCATGCCGGTCGACCGCTGCGGCTTCACGCTCCGGCCGACCGGGTTCTTCGACCGGAACCCGACGCTGGACCTGCCGCGGGAGAGCGGTGGGACGGGCCACTGTCACGCGCGGGAGACGTGAGGCTCCTAGGCCCTGTCGTCACATTCCCGTCGTCCGCCCGCAGGCGGGAAGGTGACGACGGGACCTAGGGCGCGCGCGGAGATGACGAAACCCTGACATCCGGTCGGCAAGCTGGTGCGGCCTCCCGTACGGTGCTCGAATCGAGGGGTGACCCCGAACGACGAAGCGCCCGCCACGGAGCCGGGGGCCGACGGGCGCGGCAGCCCCGTCGGCCGCCGCCTGGTGCTCGGCATGCTCGCCACCGGCGCCGCGGGCATCGCCGCGGCCCCCTACCTCCAACGCGCCTACGACAGCACGCTCGGCGCCGCCGCGCAGCAGGACCCCACCGGCCTGTCCGGCCTGCTCCCGGCGGGCGGCGGCTTCCGCTACTACTCGGTGACCGCTTCCGTACCGCGCAAGGACGCACGCGGCTACCGGCTCTCGGTGGACGGGCTGGTCGCCCGCCCGGCGACCTACCGCCTGGCCGACCTGCGCGCGCTGCCGCAGACGCGCCTGGTGCGCGATGTGCAGTGCGTGACCGGCTGGCGGGTTCCGGCCACGCCCTTCACCGGCGTACGCCTGAGCCGCCTCCTGGACGCGGCGGGCGTGCGGCCGGGGGCGAAGGCCGTCCGGTTCACCTGCTTCGACGGCGCGTACAGCGAGAGCCTCACGCTCGGACAGGCCCGCCGGGACGACGTACTGATCGCCCTCGCCATGCGGGACGAGCCCCTCACGCACGCGCACGGCGGCCCGGTGCGGCTGTACGTGGCGCCGATGTACTTCTACAAGTCGGCGAAATGGCTGTCCGGCATCACCGTCACCGAGCGGGTGGAGCCGGGATACTGGGAGGAGCGCGGGTACGACGTGGACGCCTGGGTCGGCCGCTCGAACGGACGCGACGATGCGCCGACCGGCTGAGCGGGCGGGGGCCGCAACGGAGCGGTCGGACCGGTCGGACCGGTCGAGCCGGTTGAACCGGTCGAACCCGTCGGACCGGCCGGACCGGTCACGGGTACGCCGCTTCACGCCCGCCGAGCGCTGGGTGCACCGCGCCACCGCCGCCCTCATGGCCGTCTGTGTCCTGACGGCCGGCTGCCTCTACCTGCCCTTCCTCGCCCAACTCGTCGGCCGCCGGGCGCTGATGGTGACCGTGCACGAGTGGTCCGGGCTGCTGCTGCCCGTACCGCTGCTGCTCGGCCTGGCCTCGCGCGCGCTGCGCGCCGACCTGACCCGCCTCAACCGTTACGGGCTGCACGACCGGCGCTGGCTGCGCGCAGCGCTGCGCCGCGGCTCCGACCGGCCCGCGGGCAAGTTCAACGCGGGGCAGAAGCTCTACGCGGCCTGGCTGGCGGGCGCGGTCCTGGTCATGGCCGGGACAGGCCTGCTGATGTGGTTCACCCGCCTCGCCCCGCTGTCCTGGCGCACCGGCGCGACGTTCGTCCACGACTGGCTGGCCCTGGCGGTCGCCGTCGTCATCGCGGGGCACGTGTGGAGGGCGTACGGAGATCCGGAGGCACGCCGGGGGATGCGGAGCGGAACCGTCGACCGGGGGTGGGCGCGGCGGGAGCATCCGTTGTGGGAGGTGGGGGAGGCAGGAGTGCAGGGCGAGGCGGGGGAGTCGGGAAAGGCTGGGGAGCTGGGCCCGGGCCGCGCAGGTTAGACCCCTTCCGGCGGGTCCAGGGCCGTCGGCTCCCACGCCCGTCCCAGCTGTGCGCGCAGCAGCGGCAGCGGGCTGTCGTCGACGCCGCGGAGCCGGTCGGAGAGCAGCGTCAGCGTGTCGCAGCGGGCCAGTTGCAGCGCGCGGGCACAGTCGCCGCGGCCGAACCCGGCGGCCGTCGCGACCCGTACGGCGGCCACCGCGCCGACCGAGATCGCGAGCCCCGCGACGTCCTCGGCCGGATCGCCGGTCACCGCGTCCGTCCAGTCCAGGATGCCGCTGATCCGGCCGTCCTCGGCGACCAGCAGGTGCTCGCCCTTGAGGTCGTTGTGCACGAGCGTGCCGGGCCCGGCGGCGCTCGCCGCCTCCGGGACGCGCAGCCTCGGCAGCCACCCGGAGTCGAACTCGCCGCGCGCCGCGACGTGCTCCGCCGCTTCCGTGGCGCGGCGCAGCAGCCCCGGCATGTTGCGCGGCGCCTCCGGCGGCACGCCCAGCTCCGCCACGGCTTCCGCGGGGATCTCCGCGAGCAGGACGAGCAGCCGTGCCAGGTCGGCCTCGCCGGCCGCCGGCACCGGGCGCAGTTCGGCGGAGACCCCGTCCAGCCGGGTGTCCAGGGTGAACGCCCGGCCGCGGGCCCACTCGCCGCTCACCACACTCACCGGCACGGACCCGCCGATCCGGGCGCCGACCAGCGCGCGCAGCGCGACCTCCCGGCGCAGCCGCTCCGACCCGCCCCGGTCCAGCGCACACCGGGCCACATGGTCCGGCCCCACCCACCAGGACGCGTGGTCGCCTCCCTCGCCGATGGGCCTGACCTCCGCTGCGGTCACACCGGGAACGGCGTCCTGGGCCAGCCGGGCCACCTCTGCCGCCTCCGGCACGCGTTCATCCGTCATGATCGCCATCATGCCGCAGCGGGCCGGCCGCCGGGCCCCGGGCGCGGCGCTCCCCAGGCTCTCAGCCTTCCAGCGCCTCCCGCACCCGCCGCGACACGGTGAACGTGTACAGGTCCAGCACCCCGGGCGGCTCCGCCAGGCCCGGTCCGCCGGCCTTGATCCAGGCGGCGATGTCGTCCAGTGCCCCGTCGTCGTTGACCAGGCCCAGCCACACCGGGCGCCCGCCCGCCGCGCGGCCCGCCCGGGACGGCTGGACCACGACGACGTCGGCCTGGTCGCAGACGTCCAGGCACTCTGAGGCGCGGACCTCGGCGGCGCCCGCCAGCGCGGCCCGCAGCCGCGGTATCTGCGCCGCGTGGTCCACCCCCGGGACCTTGCGCGCATCGCCGCAGCAGCAGCCGCGGCAGACGGTGACGCGGCACGGGGTGTCGGCGGACGCGCGGCCGGAACGCTTGTTGATCATTCGGCCCATGCTACGCGGGGTAGGTATCGCCCTCATGACCTCCATGACGCGTTCCGGCCCGGCGATACCAGGGCCCAGGGGAGTCCCGTTCCTGGGATCGATGTTCGACCTGCGGCGCAGCACGCTCGACACGTTCACGCGCGCCCGGCGCGAGCACGGCGACCTCGTCCGCTTCGTGGCCGGCCCGCCCGGCCTGCGCAGCGTCTTCTACGGCGTGTTCTCCCCCGAGGGCACCCAGCAGATCCTGGCGTCCGAGGCCGCGAACTTCCGCAAGGACCACCCGTTCTACGAAGAGGTCCGGCAGTCCTTCGGCAACGGCCTGCTGACCAGCCAGGACGCCGCTTACCTGCGGCAACGGCGGATCGTGCAGCCGCTGTTCACCAAGCGCCGGGTGGACGGCTACGCGGCGGCCGTGGCGGCGGAGGCCCGCGCCGTCGCCGACCGCTGGCGGACCCCGTCCGGCGGCACCGTCGATCTGGTGGGCGAGATGAACCGGCTGGCGCTGCGCACGGTCTCCCGCATCCTGTTCGGGGCGGACGTGGAGGCCGCGGTCGCCACCGTGCACCGCTGCTTCCCGGTGATCAACAAGTACGTGGTGCGGCGCGGCTTCTCGCCCCGCAACCCGCCCCGCCACTGGCCCACGCCCGCCAACCGCAAGGCCGCCGCCGCGACGGCCGAACTCCACGCGGTCTGCGACGCCATCGCCGCCGGGCGGCGGGCCGCCGGGACACCCGGCGACGCCGGCGGCGAGGGCGCGGACCTGCTCTCGCTCCTGACCCGCGCGGGCTCCGAACAGGACGGCGGCCTGGATGCCACCGAGATCCGCGAGCAGGTGCTGGTCTTCCTGCTGGCCGGTCACGAGACGACCGCGACCTCCCTGGCCTTCTCCCTGCACCTGCTCGCCCGGCACCCCGGGGAACAGGCGCTGGTACGCGAGGAGATCGACACCGTACTGGCCGGACGCGACCCCGAGGCCGCCGACCTGGACCGGCTGCCACGGCTGACCATGGCCCTCAAGGAGGCCATGCGGCTGTACCCGGCCGCGCCGGTGGTCAGCCGGCGCGGCGTCGCGGCCACCGAGATCGGCGGGCACCGCGTCCCGGACGGCGCGGACGTGATCGTCTCGCCGTGGGTGACCCACCGGCATCCGGACCTGTGGGAGGACCCGGAGCGCTTCGACCCGCTGCGGTTCACGCCGGAGCGCGAGGCGGCGCGCCACCGTTACGCGTGGTTCCCCTTCGGCGGCGGCCCGCGGGCCTGCATCGGGCAGCACTTCTCGATGCTGGAGTCCGTCCTGGCGGCGGCGGTCCTGCTGCGTACGTACGAACTGACGGCGGTGGACCGGGACGTGCCGCTCACCGCGGGGATCACCCTCCAGGCGGCCGGGCCGGCCCGGGTGCGGCTGCGCGCGGTGGGGTGAGCATCGGGTGGGGTGATCGCCGGGTGGGGCGGGGCCGGAGCGGGGCGGTGGCGAGGGGAAGGGCGCCCGGGTGTCCGGGTGCCCGTAAATGCAACCGAAATGGCGTTTGCCTTTTCGTGCCGCCGCCCGTACCGTTCTTCTCGGTCCCATTGCCGCCGACAGGAGAAGGCCGTTGCTCGTCTGAGGTCCTGAGACACCGCGCCCACGGCGCGAGGTGCGAACGTGCGCGAGACGCGCGTCCGGCACCCGCCGTGCGCCCCTGTCCGCGACCTCGGCGATCCGGATCTCCGGCCTGCCCGTCCCGCCCCGGCCCACCGCTCGGTGCCGCCGTCCGGCCGTCGTGGACCTTCCGTGGTGTCTCCCGCGCTGTCACCCGCCCCTTCACCGCGCACCCAGGAGACCCGTATGGCTACCTCTGCCACCTCTTCCCCCGCCTCCGCCTCCGCCGCCTCCGTCGTCTGCTGCGGCCTCGGCTTCGCCTGGCCCGACGGCACCCCCGTCCTGGAGGACTTCGACCTGACCGTCGGCCCCGGCCGTACCGGCCTGATCGGCCTCAACGGCGCCGGCAAGTCGACCCTGCTGAAGCTCTTCGCGGGCCGGCTCCAGCCGTCCGAGGGATCGGTGCGGGTGGCCGGCGAGGTCGGCTACCTGCCGCAGAACGCCGCCCTGGACACCGGGCTGCGGGTGGACGCGGCCCTCGGCATCGCCGAGGCCCGCGCCGCCCTGCACGCCATCGAGAACGGCGACGCGAGCGAGGCCAACTTCACCGCCGTGGGCGACGACTGGGACGTGGAGGAGCGCGCCCGCGCCACCCTGGACCAGCTCGGCCTGCACTCCATCGACCTCGACCGCACCATCGGCGAGGTGTCCGGCGGCGAATCGGTCCTGCTGCGGCTGGCCGCGCTGCTGCTGCGCCGCCCCGACGTGCTGCTGCTGGACGAGCCGACCAACAACCTCGACCTGGCCGCCCGCCGCAGGCTGTACGCCGCGGTGTCCGGCTGGCCCGGCGTCCTGATCGTGGTCAGTCACGACCGTGCGCTGCTCGACCTCGTGGACCGGATCGCCGATCTGCGCGACGGCGAAGTCCACTGGTACGGCGGCAACTTCACCGCGTACGAGCAGGCCCTCGCCGTCGAGCAGGAGGCGGCCGAGCGCATGGTGCGGGTCGCCGAGGCCGACGTGGCCCGCCAGAAGCGCGAACTCTCCGACGCGCACGTGAAGCTGGCGCGCCGCACCCGCTACGCCAACAAGATGTACGCCCAGAAACGCGAACCGAAGATCATCATGAACCAGCGCAAGGCCGCGGCCCAGGTCTCGGCCGGCAAGCACCGCACCCTGCACACCGAGAAGCTCAAGGAGGCCAGGGAGCGGCTGGACGAGGCCGCCGAGGCGGTACGGGACGACGACGAGATCCGCGTCGACCTGCCGCACACCGAGGTGCCGCCCGGCCGCGCCGTACTGACCCTGCGGGCCCTGCGCGCCCGCTACGGCCCGTACGCCGACCTCGAACTGCGCGGCCCCGAACGGGTGGCGCTGACCGGGAGCAACGGCTCCGGCAAGACCACGCTGCTGCGGACGCTGGCGGGCGAGATCCCGCCCGAGGAGGGCGAGGCGGAGATCCACGTACCGCACCGCTTCCTGCCGCAGCGGCTGGACGTCCTCGACGACGGCCTGACCGTCGCCGAGAACGTCGCCCGGTTCGCCCCGGACGCCACCGACAACCGGATACGCGCCCGCCTGGCGCGCTTCCTGTTCAAGGGCGCCCGCGCCGACCAGCAGGCCGGCACGCTCTCCGGCGGCGAACGCTTCCGCGCGACACTCGCGGCCCTGATGCTGGCCGAGCCCGCACCCCAGCTGCTGATGCTCGACGAGCCGACGAACAACCTGGACCTGGCCTCGGTACGCCGGCTCGTCACGGCACTGGAGTCCTACCGGGGCGCCCTGATCGTGGTCAGCCACGACGTGACGTTCCTCCGTGAGATCGGCATCACCCGCTGGCTCACCCTGGACGGCACACTGAAGGACACCGACCCGATGTGACCGACCCGATGTGACCGACCCGATGTGACCGACCCGATGTGACCGACCCGATGTGACCGACCCGATGTGACCGCCCCGGGCGGCGCGCGGCAGCACCGCCGCGCGCCGCCCGCTCATCGCTCCGCGCAGCACGTTCCGTACGCCCACCTGCGTGGTCTCCAGCGGCGCCGCGCGGTACTCCTCGTACACCTCACGCGCCACGGCCGCCTCGAACGTCTCGCCGAACTCCAGCGCTCCGGCGCCGCGGTCCCCCGTCCCCGGCTCGTCCCGGGCCCCCGCGCCCCGCGTACGCGATGTTCCGGTACGCGATTGCTGGTACGTGCCTCAGAAGTGCCGCAGCAGTTCGGTGAACGTCTCCAGGCGGAGCACCTGCTCGTCGGCCGGGTCGAGCACGTCGTGCTCCAGCACCCAGGTGTGGTCGTTCGGGATGAACACCGCGTTCAGGCCCGCCTTGCGGGCCGGCAGGATGTCCGACTTGGGGGAGTTGCCGATCATCCAGGTGTCCGACGGCGTCAGCGCGCACGTCCGGATCAGCTCCTGGTACGTGCCGGCGTTCTTCTCCGGCACGATGTGCACCCCGCGGAAGTGGTGGGCCAGCCGGGACGCGTCCACCTTCGCGCGCTGCTCGTCCGCGTCCCCCTTCGTCAGCATCAGCAGCTCGTGCCGCCCGGCCAGCTCCGCCAGCGTCTCGGCGACCCCGGGGATCAGCTCCACCTCGTCCGCCTCGAAAGCCCGCGCCCAGCCCGCGATCCGCGCCAGCTCCGCCGCGCTCGCCTCCCGCAGCCGCACCCGCCGCACGCACTCGCCGAGGCTGCGCAGGAAGACCTTGCTGCCGTAGCCGTGCACCACGGCGTTGGCGGCCTCGATCTCGTCCAGCAGGGCCCGTACGCCCTCCCGGCCCAGCTCCGGATGGTCCAGCCAGGTCAGGAACTCCTCGATGACCCGCTCGAAGATCACGTTGTTCTCCCACAACGTGTCGTCGGCGTCGAAGACCAGTACCTGCCGCGCCCGGCGCGTCCCGGCCGTCCCGTATCCGCCGCCCACTGCGCTCACGCCGTCTCCTCGTACCCGTCGCCGTTCCGGCCGGAAACGGTCCCCGGCCCCGCGGCACCCTACTGACCGGCTCCGCACGAACGCACCGCAATTCCGCCCGCCCGGCCCGGCCGCCGCGGCCGGGCCACCACCAGGGACAATGGCCGCATGCCCACAGAGCCCGACGCCGTGCCCGCGCCCGGCGGCCCGTACGCGGTCCCGGACGCCGCGGCGTACCTGGCCGGCTGGTGGACGATCGACCGCACCGTGCTGGACGTGCGCACCGGCACGCAGGGGACCTTCCGCGGAACGGCGCACTTCCGTCCCGTAGGCCCGGGAGATCCTGGACGCACCGGATGTATCGGGCAGACCGGAGGCGTCGGAGACCCCGCAGCGGGCGCCGCCCTGCTGCACGTCGAGGAGGGCGAGCTGACCTGGAACGGCTCCACCGCCCCGGCGGCCCGCACCCTGCGCCTGTACCCGCACCCCGACGGCACCGCCGACGTCACGTTCGCCGACGGGCGCCCCTTCCACGACCTCGACCTGCGCACCGGCCACTGGACCACCCGCCACCCCTGCGCCGCCGACCTCTACGACGGCGAGTTCACCGTCGTCTCGGCGGGGGAGTGGCACCTGACCTGGAGGGTGGGCGGACCGGCCAAGGAACAGGTGCTGCGCTCGGTGTACCGGAGGGCGGCTCGCCCGGGGGCGTGAGGGGACGGCTGGTACGTGCTGTTCCGGGACCGGCACGTACGTGCCGGTCCGCGACTGCGGTACGTGCCGTTCCGGGGCCGGTGGGCGTGAGGCCCCTCACGGGCCGGTGCCCCTGCCCTCCCCGGCCCACGCGGCCGCCATCCGGTCCAGTGCCCGCTCCGGCATGCCGGGCCGCAGCGGCAGGCACACGGCGTGCCGTACGAGGTGTGCCGCGGTCCGTGCGCCCTGCGGGTGGCCGGGCGGTGCCGGTACGGCGCCCAGCGAGGTCGGCCGCGCCGCGTCGAAGCCGGCGGACCGCAGACGGGCGGTCGTCGCGGCCGGGTCCGGGGCGGGCACGGCGCACAGCCAGTACGTGTGCACGGGGGCGCCCGCGCCGTACACCAGCGTCGGGTCGGGCAGCCGCGCCACCAGCCGCCGGGCCGTCGCCGCCCGCCGGGCCACCGCGCGCGCGGTGCCCGGGGCGCGCAGCCGCCGGTCCAGCAGGGCGAGCAGCGCGGCGCTCGGGCGGTGCCGGATCGCGGGGATCAGGTCCGTACCGGCGAAGGCGCCCACCGTGTCCTGGAGGCCGCTCGCGTGGTCGCGCCCCAGCGCTCCGGCGGCGGCCACCGCCCCGCCGTAGACCGGCCGCGCCGTGAGCAGCGCCAGCAGGGCGTACTTGGCGACCCGCCGGGCCTGCGCGTCCTGCTGCTGCACCGGCCACTCCCGGTGCAGCGCGCGCATGGCCGCCAGCAGACGGGCATCGCGTACGACCGCCACCGCGCCGCCCAGCGCCGTGGCGGTCTTGATCGGACCGAAGCTGAACAGGGACACGTCCGCGCCGGGACTGCCCCGGAAGTCCGGCCCGCTGTACGCCTGGGCGCAGTCCTCGACCAGCAGCCAGCCGCGCCGCGCGGCCAGTTCCGTGAGAGGGCCCAGCGGCGCCTGGGTGCCCAGCAGATGCGCGACGACGACGGCCTTCGTCCGAGGGGTGGCGGCTGCTTCCCACCGGCCGGGGGCGGGCAGCAGGGTGCCCGCGTCAAGGTCCACCGGCACCGGGACCAGGCCGTGTTCGGTCACGATCCGCCACATGTCGGGGATCGTGACGGCGGACATCAGCACCTCACTGCCGCGGGGCAGGGCGGCGGCGCTCAGCGTCAGGTCCAGGGCACTGCGTACGGACAGCGCCGCCAGGCACCGGTGCGCGCCGCCCGCCACGTGCGCGCTCCCACCCGTACCGCCGTCCCCGCCCGTACCGCCGTTCCCGTCCGTGCCGCCGTTCCCGTCCGTGCCGCCGTTCCCGTCCGTGCCGCCGTTCCCGTCCGTACCGAGGCTCCCGCCGGTACCAGCACTCCCGCCCGTACCGCCGTCCCCGAACCGCCGTTCCACGGTGGCCGCCCACCGCTCGGCGTCCCCGTCCCGCCCGCAGGCCGCCATCCCGTACGCGAGGTCCGGCCAGCCGATGTCGAAGCTCTTCGGTGGGTACACCGCGCACCACCTCCTCACCGGGTCAGACGCACGGCAGCGCCGCGCACCTGACGCGGCGCGGACCCTGCCCGGCATCCGGCCGCGGGCCGCCGGGTAGGGAGGACGTCGTGACTCCACAGGACAGCAGGTCTCCGCAGGGTGAAACGTCTCCGCAAGGTGAAACGTCTCATCAGGGCAGTACGTCCCACCGGGGCGATACCGCTCACCAGGACGCCGCCCCCACGACCGAAGCCATGCTGCGGGCCAACCAGGAGAACTGGGACGCCCGTACCCCGGTGCACGTGGCCAGCGACTTCTACGGTCTGGACGGCTCCCGGACCACCGACGACTGGTTCGCCCCCTTCGAGTGGGACGATCTCGGGCCCCTGGAAGGGCGGGACGTCCTGCACCTCCAGTGCCACCTCGGCACCGAGACCCAGGCGTTCGCCGAACGGGGCGCCGCGCACACCGTCGGCCTGGACTTCTCCGGTGCGGCGCTGGCCGAGGCGCGCCGGCTGGCGGCCCGCGGCGGACGGGACGTCGAGTTCGTCCAGGCCGATGTGCACCGGGCCGCCGAAGCGCTGGGCGGCCGCCGCTTCGACGTGGTCTACACGGGTAAGGGCGCGCTCTGTTACCTCCCCGACCTGCCCCGGTGGGCCGAGGTGATCGCGGAGTTGCTGCGGCCGGGCGGCATGCTGTACGTGGTCGAGTTCCACCCGCTGCTCAACTCCCTGGGCGCCACACCCGACCCCGGCCGGGCGCCCGGCGACGCGGAGTTGCTGCTGGCCCACGACTACCTGGAGGGCCGGGGCGTGCACCGCAGCGACACGCCGCACACGTACACCGACGGGCCGCCGGTGGAGGGCGCGACGACCAGTTACGAGTGGCGTCACGGTCTCGGCGAGACCGTCAACGCGCTGGTCGGCGCCGGGCTGACCGTCGACCTGCTGCGCGAGACGGACCTGCTGCCCTGGAAGCGCTTCGCGGCGATGGAGCAGGCGGACAACGGCTGGTGGCGGCTGCCCCCGCAGGAACCGCGGATTCCGCTGCTGTTCGCGCTGCGTGCCACCAGGCGCTGACGGCCGCCCTGAAGCGGGGGAAAAGGGGAGGGAGTCGGCAAGCGGAATCCACCGGCCGGGGCCAGGTGTGTCCCGGCCGTCCCACCCCCAGCAGCGGGGACACGGTTCAGGCCAGCCCCCGTGCGCTTCAAGCCGGAATGGCCCGGGCCGCATTGCACCGTCAATCATCCCATGATCCGGTGGATCCACCGGACGGGCCCGGCCCGGGACGGCCCACCGTCCCGGCGCCGCCGCTCCGCGCCCGCCCGCAGGCACACCAGCCAGCAGAGAGGTGAACCAGATGCGCGACGTGGATGCCGTACTCGGCACGCCCTGGCACGAACTGCCCTCCGCCGACGCCGTCGTGGCCGCGGCCATGGAATGGCACTTCGACCCGGCCACCGGCTCCCGCTTCTGGGTGGAGCGCGCCGCGTCGCTGCCCTTCGACCCGCGCAAGGACATCACCACCCTCGCCGACCTGAGCCGCTTCCCCGACGTCAGTGCCGAGTGGCGGGACGTCCCGGTGGAGGACCTGCTGCCCGTGGGGCTGCGCGGCCTCGGCAGGCGGCCCTCCGTATGGGAGAGCGGCGGCACCACCGGCGCCCCCAAGCGGATCGTCGACCTCGGCCAGTGGGAACGCAACACCCGCTGGTGGTCCGAGGTCCTGGACCAGCACGGTTTTCCGTCCGGCGACGGCAATCTCCTCTTCCTCGGCCCCTCCGGGCCGCACGTCGTCGCGGCGGCGCTGCGCGGCCTCGCCCGGCTGCGCGACGCGGTGTTCTTCCCGGTCGACCTCGATCCGCGCTGGGTACGGCGATGCCTCCAGGACGGCCGGACCGACATCGCCCGGCACTACGTCGACCACCTCCTCGACCAGGCCGAGTGGGTGCTCACCTCGCAGCACATCTCCCTGCTGTACGCGACGCCGCCCCTCCTGGAGGCGATCGCCGAACGCCCGCGCCTGGCCGGGCTGGTCCGCGACAAGGTGCGCGGCATCATGTGGGGCAGCACCTCCATCGACCCCGAGACGCTGCGGCTGCTGTCCACCGAGGTCTTCCCCGACGCGGCCTTCAGCGGCCTGTACGGGAACACGATGATGGGCGCGGCACCCCAGCGGCCCGCCGTGCCCGACGACACCGAACCCTGCGTCTTCCAGAGCTTCCACCCGTACGTGCACCTGTCCCTGCTCGACCCGGGCGACCTGTCCCGCGAGGTGGCGTACGGCGAGCGCGGGCGGGTGTGCATGCGCCAGCTCAGCCCGGAGGTGCTGCTGCCGCACGTGCTCGAACGGGACACCGCGGTCCGTGTCGCGCCGGTGCCGGGCTTCGCGGGCGACGGCGTGGCCGACGTCCAGCCGCTCGCCGACGGCAGCACGAAGATCATCGAGGGGGTGTACTGACGTGCCGGGAAACCGGGAAACAGCCGCGGGCCCCGGTACAGGCATCGATGCCGATGCCGGTGCGGGTATCGATGTCGATACCGGTACGGGTATCGATCCCGATGCCGGTACGGGTATCGATGCCGATGTTGGTGCCGGTGCAGGCAGCCGTACCGGGATTCCTACTGACATCGCCGCCGACATCGCCGTAGAACGGCCCTCGGGCCCGTACCGCTCCGCCAGCCGCACCACCCTCACCGACGCCACCGGCAGCCCGGCGGGCGAACTGTCCCTCGCGCCGCCCCTGCTGATCCGCCAGGTGCTCAACGAGATGCGTGCCGCACCGGAACAGCCCACCGGGGTACGCCTGGCAGCCCTCGCCCGGGCGGGCGAACTGTTCGCCGGCGCGACCCTGGACGGAGAGACACCCGACGCGTACTGCCGCCGCCAGGCCCTGGTCTCCGGACTGCCCGTGTCCGTCGCCCGCCGCACCCTCGACCGGGCGGCGCGCGCCGGCCGCGCCGCGGCGGAAGCGCTGGCCGCGCAACGCCCGGCCGGCGCCCTGCTCCCGGACGAGCTGTCCGACGCCGGGGACGCGACGGCGGTGTGGGTACGCAAGGGCGACGTCCTCGGTGTCCTGGCGCCCGGCAACCACCCGGCCACCCACCTGGAGTGGCTGGGCGCCGTCGCCCTGGGCTACCGGGTGGCCGTACGCCCCTCCCAGCGCGACCCGTTCACCCCGCGACGGCTGATCCGTGCCCTGCGCGCGGCCGGCCTGGCACCGGCGTACACGGCGCTGCTGCCGACCACCCACGCACACGCGGAAGCCCTCGTCGAGCAGGCCGATCTCGGGCTGGTCTACGGCGGTGACAGCGTCGTCGCCCGCTACGCCGACAGCCGGCGGGTGCTCGCGCAAGGCCCGGGCCGCTCCAAGATCCTGCTCACCGGGGACGTGCCGTGGCGGGACCACCTGGACACCGTTGCCGAATCGGTCGCCGCCGACGCCGGGGTGCAGTGCCTGAACGCGAGCGCCGTCCTGTGCGAGGAGGACCCGCGAGGGCTCGCGCAGGCTTTGGCCGAGCGCCTCGCGCGCCTCCCGCTGCTGCCGCCGGACCACCCCGATGCGGTGCTGCCCGTACGGCCGCTGGCCGAGGCCCGGCACCTCGCGCGGCAGCTGCACGGCACCGTCGGCACGCGCCTGGTGACCGCCTCCGGAGCGGGCTCCGGGAAACGGCCCACGGAGGGCCAGTTCACCGAAGCACACTTCCTCGCCGGCCTCGGCGACGGCAGCGCCGTCCTCCGCCCGGCCGTCGTCGTCCTCGACAGCCCGCAGGATCCGCACTTCGGCGCCGAACTGCCCTTCCCGTACGTGGCCGTCGCGCCCTGGCGCCCGGACCTGCGCCCGGCCGCCCTCGGCCGCACCCTGTCCCTCACCGTGCTGAGCCAGGACGCGTCCCTGGTACGGGAGTGTCTGCTGAGTCCGCTGATCCGCAACGTCCAGCAGGGCGACGTCCCCACGCACTGGACCCGGCCCGGACTGCCGCACGACGGCTCGCTCGCCGAGTTCCTGATGGAGTCGAAGACCTTCGTCAGGGAGCCGGAGACCATCGTCATGGAGCCGGAGACCCGTGCCTCGGGCCCGGGAGCTCCTGCCGCCGGAGCCGGGACGGCGGCGCCCCAGGAACCGGCCACATGACCGGCAGCCACCGGCTGCCGGCAGGCCCCCGCCGTGGCCCGCTGTGCGGCCCGCCCCATGGCCCGCTCCGGCATTCCGGGGGCACCATCCGGTCGGTAGGGTTCCGGGCATGGTCCTCTCCGGGTTTCCTCGGTTGCCGCTCCGTGCCGTGCTCTTCGCCGACGGGGTGTTCGCGCGTCTCGAAGGCAAGACCGCACAAGGGGTACTGCGGCACAGCACCGTCCTCGAATCCGTCGCGGTCGTCGACCGCCTGCACCCGTCCCGCAGCACGGCGTCCATGGTGCCCGGGACCGACGTCCCGGTCGTCTCCTCGCTGGAGGAGGCCCTGCCGTACGGGCCGGAGGCGCTGGTCGTGGCGATGACCGAATCCGATCACGTGCAGGTCGTGGACGGCGAGGTGCGGCACGCGCCGCGACCGCCGGGCGACCTGCCGGACTTCTGGTGGGAGCAGATCGCGACCGCCGTACGCAACGGCCTGCACGTCATCTCCTGCCTCCACCTCCAGCTGCGGCACACGGAGTTCGCCGACAAGACCGCCGACGGCCAGCACCTGGTCGACGTCCGGCGCCCGCACGACCAACTGCCCAAGTACTCCGGCCGGCTCCGGCGCGGACGCGCCAAGCTCGTCCACGTGGCGGGCAGCGACTGTGTGGTGGGCAAGCGGACCGTCGCCCTCCAGCTGCACCGGGAGGCGCGGGCGCGCGGCATCGACGCCGGATACGTCGGCACCGGCCAGACCTGCCTGCTCGCCGGCTGCACGACGGGCGCGATCATCGACCGTACCCCCGTCTTCCAGGCAGCCGGGCTCGTCGAGCACCTGGTGCAGCAGGCGGACCCCCGGCACGACCTGCTGATCATCAAGGGCCAGGCGTCCGTGCTGCACCCCGCCTTCGGCGGCCTGGCCACCGCGATCCTCCAGGGCTCGCAGCCGGACGCCGTCGTCTTCGTGCACGACCCGCGCCGCACCCACCGCTACCACTGGGAGCACCTGCCGGTGGGCGACCCGCGCAGCGAGATCCGTATCGTGGAGGAGCTGGGCAACGCCCCCGTCGTCGCCCTCGCCACCCGCGGCCGCGAGAACGTGGCGAGCCTGCGCCCGCTGGGGCTGCCCGTCGTGGACGTCCTCGACGGCGACGGCACGGCCGAACTGCTGGACGCGCTCGGCCCCGTACTGACCCCATGACCCCGCTGCCACCGCGAGCGGCGGCCCTTTCCCATCCGTCACGAGGAGAATGTGCACCGTGAGAGTTGACGTGGCCCTGGCCGTACGGGCGCACTTTGCCGAATGCCCCACCTGGGACGCCGCCGACGGCAGCCTGCTGTGGGTCGACATGAACGACGGCGAAGTGCACCGCTACCGCCCCTCCGACGGCGGCGACACGGTCACCGTCGTCGGCCAGCCGGTGGCGGCGGCCCTGCCCCGGGCGGGCGGCGGCCTGGTGCTGAGCCTGCGCGACGGCGTCGCGGTGGCCGCGCCGGACGGATCCCGCCGGTGGCTCACCGAGTGGTCGCAGGAGGGGGTACGCGGCAACGACGCGGGCATCGACGACCGGGGCCGCCTGTGGGTGGGCACCATCGCCGGGGAGACCTCCCCGGGCTGGCTGGCGCGCATCGACGCCGACGGCACCGCGCACACCGCGGCCACCGGCATACAGCTCAGCAACGGCATCACGTGGAGCCCCGACGCGACCCGGATGTACTACGTGGACACCCGCACCCGCCGCATCGACGTCTTCGACTACGACCTGGACACCGGCAAGGCGGCCAACAGGCGCCCCTTCACCGACATCACGGACACCGAGGGCCTGCCGGACGGCATGTGCACCGACACCGCGGGCGGCGTCTGGGTGGCCCTCTTCCGCGGCGGCGCGGTCCGCCGCTACACCCCGGACGGGCGGCTGGACCGCGAGATCACCCTGCCCGCCTCGCTGACCACCTCCTGCGGCTTCGGCGGCCCGGACCTGACCGACCTGTACGTCACCTCGGCCCGCCGCGACCTGGGCGACGTCGAGCCGGAGGCCGGCAACCTCTTCGTCGTGTCCGGCGTCGCCCAGGGGCTGGCAGGGGCGCCGTTCGCCGGGTGACCCGGCCGTACGGAGTGCCGTACGCGCCTACTGTCCGGCCCGCGCCACCGCGGGCCGGACGCGCGCGAACGCGCGGGAGACCTGGACCAGCCACGCCACGTCGGCGGAGAAGTCCGGCCCGCCCGCGGCGGGGACCGGCGCGCTGTCCGTACCCGGCAGGTCCTCGTGCGGCAAGGCCTCGGCCCGCCCCTCCGGCACCAGCTCCGGCACCCGGGGCCCGGCCGCGAGCGCCGCCGCGATGTGCGCCGCCTCCAGCTCCGCGTGCCGCTTCTCGGCCGCTCCCCGGCCGGGCGAGAGCACCGCGCCCGGAACGCCGTGGTGCCCGCGCAGTGCCAGACAGCCGTCCCGGATCTCGATCACCCGCCGGTGCAGATGGAACCGCAGGTCGTACAGGGCCGACAGATCGCTGCCGGTGCTGGACGGCAGCGAGATCTCCGGATGCGCCTGGTGCAGCGCCAGCCACAGCGGGCGCAGCTGCCGGTAACTGCGGTAGTCCGCCAGCCAGCTGCGCGCGGCGGAGACCCGCGGTCCCCACAGCGGCGCGGTCCAGCCGACGATGTTGAGGACCATGCCGATCGTCAGCGTCGTACGGGAAACGTCCGACCAGCGCAGCGGGTTCCAGCCGTACTGCGTCAGGAAGACATCCGCGTACCGCCCCGCCGGGTAGACCAGCTCGACGACCGCGCCGGCCGCCGCGATACGCAGCCCGCGGCGCACCCACGCGTGGTCGGTGAGTTTGGCGAAGTGCCGGCAGGCGCGGGCGACCAGGACCTTGCCGATCACGAAAGCGGTGAGGTAGGCGGCCTGGTAGGCGACGAAGAACGGCTGGTCGCCGGGGTGCTTGAAGACGTTGCGCGGCGGGCCCTGAAGGGTCGCCAGGAAGAACAGCACCACCATCGTCACCGGCACCACCGCGAGCAGCAGCATCCGCCGCCGGGCCCGCGCCCGGGCCTCGTCCCTCGGGTACATCCAGTGGATCAGCAGGATCTGCTGGGAGGCGAGCACGGCGATGATCCACAGCTGGACCGACACGTTGTACCAGGTGATCGTGCCGAACAGGGTGCCCGTCCAGCGGACCGGCGTGGACATCGACAGATACATCCCCTGGCACCCGAAGGAGACGCACAGTGCCGTCAGCCCCGCGTTGCGGCGGTGCCCGCGCAGCAGCGGTACGAGGGTGTAGGCGAACGCGATCCAGCAGGCGAGCGCGGCGATCGGATAGCGGATGTGGGTGATGCCGGTCATGAACCGCCCTCACGGCGCCAGTTCAGTGAACCGTGGATACGGCCGAGCGCGCTGTCGGGATCCGGTGCCGCCGTACCCGTGTGCGGGCCGGCGCGCAGCGCCTCCCCGAGGAGAAAGGCCATGACCTCCGCTTCCTGTTCCTGGGCGTCCGAATAGTTCTCGCGGTAGAGCAGGTCCTGCACGAGGGACGGGTCGAGGTCCGGGAAGAGCAGGGTGTTCGGATCGGTCCCCGGGACGCCGACGCCGTGGTGACCGCAGATCATGTGGGCCAGTTCGTGGGCGATGATGTGTTCCTGGTGGTGGCGGCTGGTGTGCGCCTCGTGGACGACGTAGTCCGTACCGGGGAAGGACAGCCACAGGCCGCACGGGCCCGAACTCTCCATCGGCATGGCCACCAGCTGGATCTCCCGGCCCCGCACCCGGGCCAGGTGGTCGCACAGCTGCGGGAGGTCGTAGGAGGCGGGCAGTCCGTACGACGCCAGCTTCTCCCGGCACTGCCGGCGCAGGGCCTTCATCCCGGAAGACCCGCTGCCGTGACGGTCACGCCAGGGGAAAGGCATCCGGAGCACTACTCCTCGCCGTCGGCCGAACGGCTCGGCTGCCGGCCGCGCGTGGCGCCGGTGGTGGCGTGCATCATGCTGACCTCGCGGATGATGCGGGCCAGGGACTTGCGGCCGGAGTCGTCCATGCTCATGGCGCGCAGCGCGATGTCGCGGACCTCCGCGTTGCCCATCGCGGAGGCGAGGGCGAGCTGGGAGTCGACGCGGTCGGCGGTGTCGTCGTCGAAGAAGTAGGCCACCGGCACCCGGAAGAACGCCGCGAGCGCCTCCAGGTGACGCTTGGTCGGGTTGGTGCGCTGGCCGGTGCGCAGCTGCCAGACGTAGGTCTTGGAGAACGTGCCGCCGCTCAGTTCGCTGCACCCGCGCGCGACTTCCTCGTAGGTGTACTCACGGCCGTTCGAGCGGATCGTGGTGAACAGCTTGTCGACCTTCCCGGCCAGTGACGACATCAGGGCTCCTTCGTGAGTGCGCCGGGTGAGCTGCCTGGGGTGCCAACTCATCCTAGTTGACAGGACTCTTGCGTGCACTTACGGTCGGAGCGCGTTAGCGGAGATGAACAGAGCAGTTCCGATGTCCACTCACGCGGACGACGGGGGTGTCCGCATGAGGGAGAGCTCGTCGCGACGGCGACCGGTTGCCACGGTCGCACGGCGCCGGCGCGATGAGCCGCTGCGCACACCGGCGCACCCGCCCGCGCGATCGCCTGCCACGCGCCCGTCATGCCTCCGCCTCTCCTCGATCCCGTCAGCCTTCTTCGATTCCAGCAGGCTTCTTGGGTTCCGTCAGCTGTGGTGTCCGTTGTCGGCCGGCAGGTCCCGTCATCGGCCCGCCGTCGCTTCGAGCAGCCGGTCGAACTAGTTGCTGATGCCCAGCAGTTCGCACGGTCCGCAGTTGAACCGTCCCTCATTACAATACAGAGCTGTGCTGTATCGTAATGGTGTGAAGCCTGACAGCGAGCCCGAAGGGCACACCCTCGCCATGCCGGCCCCCCGGACGAAGACCCCCGGCCGGCCGCGCAGCCGGGAGGCCGACGAGGCGATCCTCACGGCCGCGCTCGACCTGCTCATCGAGCGGGGGATCGGCTGGACCAGCATCGAACAGGTGGCGCGCCGCGCCGGAGTCACCCGCGCCACCGTGTACCGCCGTTTCCCGACCCTCACCGACCTGTTGGTGCGTGCGGTCGAGTGGGAGTACCGGGACGTGGACCCCGGCTCGATGGACTGGCCGGACATCGACAGCATGGTCACGGCCTGGGCCGGCCACCTCGCCGAGCCCCGCGCACGCAAACTGATCCGCCGCCTCTACGGCACGGTCGACGACCTTCCCGAACTGCTGCGCGCCTACCACCAGGCGCACGGCAGCCACCGCGGCCTCGCGGTGCGCACCACCTTGGAACGGGCGCGCGCGGCCGGGCAACTGCCCCCGGACAGCGACCCGCAGATCCTTCAGCAGCTGCTCAGCGGCGCGGCCTTGCAGCACCTCGCCGCACACCCCGACACCACCGGCCCGGAAGAGGTCAAGGCCTACTTCCTCGCCGTCCTGGGGCAGGCCGGGCTGCGGCCCGGCACCGTACCTGGAAGGAGCACCACACGATGACCGAGAACGCGGCGTGGCTGGGACGGGACGTCCGCAGGGCCCGCAAGGACGGCATGCCCGCCGTCACACGGCGGCAGCGCGACCGGCTGGCCGACATGGTCGCCCACGCACGGGCCGCCTCCCCGTACTACCGCAGTCTCTACAGCGGCCTGCCCGAGCGGGTGGAGGACCCGGCGCTGCTGCCGGTCACCGACAAGAAGACGCTGATGGCGCACTTCGACGACTGGGCCGCCGACCGCGCCGTCACGTACGAGAAGGTACGCGCCTTCACCGACGCCCCCGACCGGATAGGCCGGCGGTTCCTCGGGAAGTACCTGGTGGCCACCACCTCGGGCACCAGCGGCCGGCGCGGCCTCTTCGTCCTCGACGACCGGTACATGGACGTGGGCGCCGCGCTCACCTCCCGGGCGCTCGCCTCCTGGCTGGGGCCCGCCGGCCTGCTGCGGGCAGCCGCCCGAGGCGGCCGCTTCGCCCAGCTCGTGGCCACCGGCGGGCACTATGTCGGCTTTGCCGCGTACTCCCGCACGCTCCACGCGGGCGGCTGGCGCAGCAAGCTGATCCGGGCGTTCCCGGTGCACACCCCGATGCCGCAACTGGTGGCCGAACTCAACGCGTACCGCCCCGCCTTCGTCATCGGCTACGCCAGTACGATCATGCTGCTCACCGCCGAGCAGGAAGCCGGCCGCCTGCGCATCGCCCCGGCGCTGATCCAGCCGGCCGGCGAGACGATGACCTCCGAGGACACCGACCGGATCGCCCGGGCCTTCCGCACCACGGTCCGCGCGATGTACAGCGCGACCGAGTGCACCTACCTCAGCCACAGCTGCGTCCACGGCTGGTACCACGTCAACAGCGACTGGGCCGTACTCGAACCGGTCGACGCCGACCACCGGCCGACCCCGCCCGGCCAGTTCTCGCACACCGTACTGATCAGCAACCTCGCCAACCGGGTGCAGCCGTTCCTGCGCTACGACCTCGGCGACAGCGTCCTGCTCCGCCCCGACCCGTGCCCGTGCGGCAACCCGCTGCCCGCGCTGCGCGTGCAGGGCCGCTCGGGCGACATCCTCACCTTCCCCGCCCGCAGCGGCGCCCCCGTGCAACTCGCGCCGCTGGCCTTCGGCACCCTCTTCGACCGCACTCCCGGAGTCGAACTCTTCCAGGTCGAGCAGACCGCCCCCGCGGCCCTGCGGGTACGGCTGCGGCCGGCCGCCGGCGCCGATCCGGACCGTGTGTGGGACGGCGCCCGCCAGGAGCTGACGCGCCTGCTCGCCGACAACGGACTCGATCACGTCACGGTCGAGCGCGCCGAGGAACCACCCCAGCAGGCCCCCGGCGGCAAGTACCGGACCGTCATCCCCCTCGACGGGGCGGCCGCCCGCCCCTGAGCAGTGGCGGCCCCGCCCGCAGAACGCGAAAACCCCAGCTGAGCTGGGGTTTTGCTGGTGTCCGAGGGGGGACTTGAACTCTCCACTCGGGCACCAGCATTCTAGCTATCTGACCTGCGGAGACGTACTCGACACTCCGCAGATTTGACCAACCCCGTTGGTCATGCGTTCCCCCGTTTCGGGCCGTTCCGGACCGCTGTTGGTCATGCGTTGGTCACGTGGCCAACCGTCGTCCGGCGCCTTGGGTACCGGCCGCTCTCATCTCCGGGCCCAGCATGATCTTTATGCGAGTACGGGCATAGTCGCGTCCCTGCATAGACGCCGTCCTGCCTCCCTCGTACGGTCATTGCCAACGGCCCCGACCAGGGCTGGCTACGAGGGGGTTCAGCATGGCACGCGAGGAACTGACTCGGCTTACCGGCAACGGGAACGGCACCTGCGGTGACGAAGACTGCCCGAACGTCTACCGGAAGGCGAACGGCTCGCTTGTCGTTCAGGGCAGCGTTTCAGAGGTGTTCACGCCGCCGTCCGGTGAGGCCCTGGTGGAGATCCCGGAAGAAGTTCTGAGGGAGGCTGTACGTGCTCTTGGATAGTGACGAGTGGCGTCGGCGGTTCGCCGAGATCAAACAGGAGGCGTGGCGACTTGAGACGCTGTCGCAGTACCTCGTACCACACGAGGCGGAGGAGTTCGCGGCCTTCCGTGAGGGGCGCCCCCTGACCCCGTACACGGCCTCTCCGTATACAGAGCGCATCTCGCGTCAGCGCGCTGAAGGAAAACGCAACGGCCGGGTACACATCGTGACGCAGCCGCTCTCGGAGTATCTGAAATTCGAGTTCACCCGCTACTACGAGGTCCATGTCAGAGCCGGGGATGAAATCCGCATCCTCGACGTAACCGATCGCCTCAACCCGCTTGAGGGTGTTCAAGACTTCTGGATGTTCGACCGCGTAGAGGTCGTTCTCATGAACTACGAGCCGGACGGCAGGCAGATTAATCGCGAGGTCTTCGAGGGTGACGTGTCTCCATTCATCGAATACCAGCGCATCGCCGTAAGGGAATCTATCCCCTTCGAGGAGTACGTGAACGGTGGCCATCGAGCCTGACCAGCTTGATCAGTCCGGTCTGGAACTGGCGGCCATGCTCAAGCAGCTTCGCAAACAAGCCGGACTCTCAGGAGTCCGGCTTGCTGCGCGTTGCAATATGTCTCAGTCCAAAATCAGCAGGATCGAAGGGAGCAAACTCCGTCCGTCTTTGGTGGACGTTGAGCAGATCCTGAAAGGAGTTGGAGCCTCACGCGCCGTTGCGGCCGAAGTGATGGCTATGGCTCGAATAGCCCAGACAGAATGGCAGGACCGCAAGGCCCTGCATCGGAAGGGACTGGACAAGAAGCAACTGGAGCTAGCCGGACTGGAAGCCGCGACCACGGACTTCCGGTACTTCCTGCTATCCATGACTACGGGCTTGCTAGCCACGCCGGACTATATTAGGGAGAGCATCGCCCACGCTCCGCCGACACAGCAGGCCAAGGCGGTCGGCATGAAGCTCGAACGGCAGGCCGTACTGCTCGATCGTTCCAATCGATTCACATTTCTCCTCACCGAACAAGCCGTCAGGTACCCGCTTGTGCGGCCAGACGCCATGGCAATGCAGATTGACCGGCTAGCATCACTCGCTCTTCAAGCAAATATTCGGATTGGCGTATTGCCGATGGGCGTGAAGTTCAGCAACAGCCCATTGAGTACTTTCACCGTTTACGACGATCGCCTAGCAACTATCGAGACGGACCTTGGTGCGGCCATCTTTCGAGACCCGAAAGACGTTCGTGCACTCCTCGACCGGTTCGCCGGTTACGAGGCACATGCCCTCTTCGATGACGCCGCGCGGGAGCTATTGACTGAGTGGGCATGGTCATTCCGTCAATGATCTTTATTCGACAACGCGCATATTGCTGGAGTCATAGCCCTGTCGGCCCGAGGATGTACCCATGCCGACCGAACCGAAAAATCACAGGCAGGGCATCCCGCAGGGTTGGCGGATGGACCCGATTTCGAGCCGTAAGGCGTATCGGGATGATGAGGGGAACATTCGTGTCCCGATATGGTTGACGAAGAACGGTCGGCACGTGGCAGACACAGAAATGGTTCTGCTTCCGTCTGAGGCCGCTCTATTGGCCGAGGGTCTGACCAATGCCATGCGGGACGGTTCCAGGTCGATGCTGGGCGAACTCTTTCGGGAGTCCGCGACGGCGCTTGCCCCTGGGGTCGTGTACGTGCAGAAGCCGGAGCAGTACCCGTTCTGAGCCTGCCCCTTCACTGATCTCCCCGCAGGAAGGCGCACCCATGTCCCGGACCGATCTCTACAGCCTGCCCATCGACGGAGCCGCGTTCCTCAAGGCGTGCGGGGGTAACACGCACCCGGACGGTGAGTCCTGCGTGACCCTCGCGAAGATCGGCCCCGATGTGTGGGCGCTGGGTGACAGCAAGCGGCCCGGTGCGGAGCCGCTGAGGTTCACCACTGCCGAACTGGACGCGGCCGGTATCGACCCGGTCCGCTTCGGCCTGTCGGCCTGAGTGGCCGCTCCCTGACCGGCGGCCTCCGTTCTCTGGGGAGGGCGGGGGCCGCCTTCAACTGCTCTGAAGGATCACCAGTTGCACTACCACGGCTATCTGTGGACCGGCTCCAAAAAACGGTTCGACGAGGAGGCATTGCGGCGGCCTGCCCACCCTCATTCGCCCCCGGCTCCGGCCGGTGATGACGACACAGCAGGAAAGCGGCTCGTTGAACGCTATCGGCTGGTGAAGGCGGAGTTCCCCGTCGTGGACCTTCCTCCGCTGGAGACGGCCTATTGGCTGATCAAGCCCGGCAGGCTGGTGCGGGGCACCTGGGACGAGCCGAAAGAGGCCGCGCAATGGCTCGGGGAACAGCTTGCGGCGCACGCGCCCCGGTTCGCTTCCGAGTCGGACCGCGACACGACGCGGCTGGCGGTACTGGTCAGCTCTGCTGCCGAACGGCTCTGCTGGGGCGGGGACGTGTCGCACGGCTTCTCTCTCGAACGCCCCTCGTTCCTGTCTCTGGCTCTGGTGTGCTGTTCTCCGAACCAGGCCGAGCCGGAACTGATGTGTCCGCTGCGGTAGGCCCCTCAGCAAAGAGGCCCCGGCTCCTCACGGGCCGGGGCTTGCTCGGCAGGACGGTCAGGCGCCCACCCGCCCGGCCATGGGGCTCAGCTTCCCTCACCCTCCGTGCTGGTCGGCGTGACGCTCGGTCCGCGTACCTGGGCCAGGTAGGTTGGTCACGCCACAGCCGGAGAAACAGAAAAACCCCAGATCAACTGGGGTCTCTGCTGGTGTCCGAGGGGGGACTTGAACCCCCACGCCCGATAAAGGGCACTAGCACCTCAAGCTAGCGCGTCTGCCATTCCGCCACCCGGACCAGGTGTCTGCCGGTCCGGCCCGCTGGGCCCTTCCGACAAGGAAAACAATAGCAAACGTTCAGGGGTGGTCGATCACGGCCGCCTGGAGCCGGGGGTACGTCTGTGACCAGCGCATGTCGGGAGGATTGCGGCCTTGGGCGCAGCGCCGCCGAGAGGGAGGATGGCGGTGGACCCCCGCCGCGGACCGGGCCCCCTTCGGGAGGACGGCGCGGCCGTGAACCATGAGGAGGCAGTGTGAGCGAGTCGCAGCCGGCCCGTACGGTCACCGGCGAGGACGAGGTCGTCGACCTGTGCCGGGACCTGATCAGGATCGACACGAGCAACTACGGCGACCATTCCGGCCCCGGTGAGCGCGCCGCCGCCGAGTACGTGGCGGAGAAGCTCGCCGAGGTCGGGCTGGAGCCGCAGATCTTCGAGTCGCACAAGGGCCGCGCCTCGACGGTGGCCCGCATCGAGGGCACGGACCCGTCGCGGCCCGCGCTGCTGATCCACGGGCACACCGACGTGGTGCCCGCCAACGCCGAGGACTGGACCCACCACCCGTTCTCCGGAGAGATCGCGGACGGGTGCGTGTGGGGCCGCGGCGCGGTCGACATGAAGGACATGGACGCGATGACGCTCGCGGTCGTCCGTGACCGCCTGCGCTCCGGCCGCAAGCCGCCGCGCGACATCGTGCTGGCCTTCCTCGCCGACGAGGAGGCGGGCGGCGTCTACGGCGCGCGCCACCTCGTCGACAAGCACCCCGGGCTCTTCGAGGGGGTGACGGAGGCCATCGGCGAGGTCGGCGGCTTCTCCTTCACCGTCAACGAGAACCTGCGGCTGTATCTGATCGAGACGGCCCAGAAGGGCATGCACTGGATGCGGCTGACCGTGGACGGCACCGCCGGTCACGGCTCGATGACCAACAGCGACAACGCGATCACCGAACTGTGCGAGGCGGTCGGGCGGCTGGGGCGGCACAAGTTCCCGGTGCGGGTGACCAAGACCGTACGGTCCTTCCTGGACGAGCTGTCGGACGCGCTGGGCACCGAACTCGACCCGGAGGACATGGAGGAGACCCTCGCCAAGCTGGGCGGCATCGCGAAGATCATCGGGGCCACGCTGCAGAACACCGCGGCACCGACCCAACTGGGCGCCGGCTACAAGGTCAACGTCATCCCGGGCCAGGCGACCGCGGCCGTCGACGGCCGGTTCCTGCCCGGCCACGAGGAGGAATTCCTGGCCGATCTGGACCGAATTCTCGGTCCGCGGGTCAAGCGCGAGGACATTCATGCCGACAAGGCACTGGAGACCGGTTTCGACGGCCCTCTGGTGGCGGCCATGCAGTCGGCGCTGAAGGCCGAGGACCCGATCGCGCGGGCCGTTCCGTACATGCTCTCCGGCGGTACGGACGCGAAGTCCTTCGACGACCTCGGTATCCGGTGCTTCGGCTTCGCGCCGCTCAAGCTGCCGCCGGAGCTGGACTTCGCCGGCATGTTCCACGGCGTGGACGAGCGGGTGCCGGTCGACGGACTGAAGTTCGGTACGCGTGTACTCGACCGGTTCATCGAGCAGAGCTGAGCGGTGAATTCCCGCGCCACGGCGCGGGAATCCGTGCCCTGACGTGGTACGCGAGCCGGGTAATCGGCCAGGCGTACGCATTTAGCCGGAACGAGTGAATGGCGTCATAGGCTCGTAGCTTCATCACCTTCTCCTCGTTGCAGAGGGTGCGGTCCGCGGCTGGGACCGCATTGCCAACAAGGAGGAATAATGATCAAGAAGGTCGTCGCTGCCGCGGCTGCCACCGGCGGTCTGGTGCTCGCTGGCGCGGGCATCGCCGTCGCCGACGCGGGGACGCAGGGCGCCGCCCTGAACTCCCCGGGTGTCATTTCGGGCAACACCCTCCAGGTCCCGATCCACGTGCCGATCAACCTGTGCGGCAACACGATTGACATCATCGGGCTGCTGAACCCTGCCTTTGGCAACACCTGCGTCAACGACTGACGCGGTGCCTGAAACCGTAAGGCTGTGATCCCGGTCGGCTCCGGAGTGCGCGCCATGCACTCCGGAGCCGACGGTTGTTCCGGCCCGTGGACGTGCGATGTGCCGCGGGTCATTCGGTAGGTCAGAGGCAGGGGAGAGCGAACCTATGCGACAGGTCGCGAAAAAGGGCCTGATCACGATGGCGGCAGCGAGCGGCGTACTGGCCGTCGCGGGCGGCTACGCGCAGGCGGATTCCGGTGCGCAGGGAAACGCGGCGCATTCCTCAGGGGTGTTGGGGGGTAATGCCGCCCAAGTTCCCGTGCACATCCCGGTGCAAGCCTGCGGGAATTCCGCGAACGTCGTCGGGCTGCTGAATCCCGCCATGGGAAACAGCTGCGAGAACGGCGGCGGCTCCCGCGGCGACCGGAGCTCCGGCAGGAACGGGCACGGCGGCGGGACCGGCGCGCAGGGCTCGGCGCAGGGCTCGCCCGGCGTCGCCTCGGGCAACCAGGTCCAGGCGCCGA
This sequence comes from Streptomyces sp. NPDC052496, assembly GCF_040679095.1. Taxonomy (NCBI): domain Bacteria; kingdom Bacillati; phylum Actinomycetota; class Actinomycetes; order Kitasatosporales; family Streptomycetaceae; genus Streptomyces; species Streptomyces sp. NPDC052496. The sequence goes on along the minus strand of NZ_JBFAUH010000018.1, from coordinate 41,261 downwards.
TCCACGCGCCCGTCAACGCCTGCGGCAACTCGGTGTCGGTCGTCGGGCTCGGCAACCCCGTCAACGCCAACGGCTGCGCCGACAAGGGCAGCAGCACCGGGGACGGCACCGGCACGGGCACCGATCACGGTACGGCGCCGGGCACCCCGGCCGGGCACGGCCCGCTGCCGTCCGGCGGCCGGGAGAACCCGCGGACCCCGGGCGGTCCCGCTCCCCGGGCCGAGGACCGCGCGGGCGAACCGGCCGGTCCGGCCGCCCCGGGGCACCGGCCGCACACGACGGACACGGCGGGCGCCGTACAGGAGCGCGCGCCGCGGCTCCAGAAGGAGGAGGCGACGCCGCGTACGCAGATCGTCACTCCGCCCGAGGACACCGAGAGCGCGGCGGAGTACCTCGCCCAGACCGGCGCGGGAGCGCTCGGCATCGCGCTGCCGGCGAGCGCGGGCCTGCTGATCGGCGGCGCGGTGCTCTACCGCCGCGCACGTTCCGCACGGGCCTGAGCGTCCGCGGGCGTCCGCCCGGGACCGGCCCGGCAGCGTCGTCAGGCCGGTACGACGGAGCGGGCCCCGCGCCGGCGGGGCCCGCTCCGCCGTATGTACAGCCGTCGGACAGTGGCCGGTGTGGCCGGTGTGGCCGGTGTGGCCGGTCCGGTCAGTCCGGGCATTTCGGACGGTGCGTCGCATGCGGTCAGCCCGGCCCGGACCGTGCCGCGGTGGTCGCGGTGGTCGCGGCAGTTCACCAAGTCGCCCGGATCTGGCGGATGATACGGCGGCGCAGCCGCACGCGGCGGCTGCCGTCAGGGTTGAGGCGCAGGCGGTCCAACTCCCAGTGTCCGTACTCGGCATGGTCGGTCAGCAGGCGTGTGGCGGCCTTGCGGGAGACCCCCCGCGGCACATACACATCGCAGAATTCGTATTCCGGCATCGCATCTATTGTGCGGGACCGGCCCCGGTACGGATAGCGTCTGCACTATGTCTGATGCTGCGCAGCCTTCCGCTGCCGAGGTACGTGCCGCCGCCGAGGCGGTCAAAGCCGCGCTGGACCGCCACCTCGACGCGGTCGAACACCGCTCGGGCCAGGACGACCCCGCCGTCTACGCCGCGTTCGACGAACTCGCCGCGGCGGCTGAGGCGTACGACGAGCTGCTGTACGACACCTATGACGAGGTCACTCCCTTCGAGATCCCCGGGAACGACACGCTGCCCGCCTACGCGGGCCCGGAGGAACCCAGCGCGCTGAGCGTGCTGATCCGGCGCGACTACGCGGTGGTCGAACCACAGCGGCTGCTGTCCCAGGCCCAGCGGATCGCCGATCTCGACCCGGAGTCGGCCGCCGACGCCGCGGCGGAGGCCAGGGCGGTCAACGGCGGTACGGGTTCGGTGGCCGGGGTGGTCGGCAGCAGCGTGCACGCGGCGCTGGGCGTGCTCTTCGGGGAGTTCGAACCGGACGAGATCGCCACCCGGCACAAGGAGTTCGGTCTGGAGGAGGGCGACTCCACCCTGTGGGTGGTCGCCGCCGACGAGACACCGGAGCCGGGGGAGTGGCTGTCCGCGCCGTTCGACCAGACCGATCCGCAGCGGGTCGTGTGCCGCTTCGACGTCAGCTCCGTCTTCGACGAGGACCTGGGCGCCGACGCCGATGACGACGACGTACTGGAGCCGCTCGACGGGGAGCGGTAGGGCCGGCAGGGCGTACGGATGCCTGTCGGGCGGGCGTGTGACGGTCTGCGGACGCGTGACGGCGCGTAGGCGCCTGCCGGTATGTGGATATGTGCCGGTATGTGGACGCGTGACGGTACGTAGGCGCCTGGCGGTACGTAGGCGCCTGCCGGTACGTGGTTATGTGCCGCTATGTGGACGTGTGCCGGTATGTGGGCATGTGACGGTCCCGGGACGGTGCTTCGATGTGCGCCGTCCCGGGGACCGGGTGGGGCTGTGTCAGCCGGCCAAGGCGTCCGCCGTGGCCTGGACCGTGTGCAGCTGGAGCAGCGTCCGCAGGCGGGTGGTGCGCTCCTTCGCCGGGATCTCCGCGACCGCGCGCGGCAGCGCCTGGTCCACGCCCTGCACGACGGACAGATGGCGCTCGGCGCGGCTGAAGGCGGTGTAGACCCAGGAGCGGGTGAGCCCCTTGGCGGCGTCGCCCGGCAGTACGGCCACCACGGCGGGCCAGCGCGAGCCGACCGCCTGGTGGGCGGTGACGGCCCAGCCGTGCCGGACCGTCTCCGGGCTCACCCGCTCACGCGGTACGACCACGGGGGAGCCGGCGCAGTCCAGGTGCAGCCCGGCCGCGTCGGCGCCGGTGACCGTGCCGGTGACCGTACGGCCGGGGGCGGGCGAGTAGGCGACGCGGTCGCCCGGGTCGAAACCGCCGAACCGGCCGGGGCCGGGGTTGAGCCGTTCCTTGAGGGCCGCGTTCAGCGCGCGGGTACCGGCGGCGCCGCCGTGGCCGACGGTGACGACCTGCGTCTGCTCGGCGGGCACCCCGATCGCCCGGGGCACCGAGTCGGCGACGAGCTGGACGGTGCGGTGCACCGCCTCGCCCGGGTCGCGCGCCGGGACGATCACCACTTCCTTGCCGGGCGCCTCGACCTGGTTCAGCTCGCCGATGCCGATGCCCGAGACCAGTTCGCCGACCGGCCCGAAGTCCGGGGTGCGGGAGGCGACCTGGGGGCAGCAGTGGGCGGCCAGGACGTCCGCGAAGAGCCGGCCGGGGCCCGCCGACCACAGCATGCCGGGGTCGCCGCTGAGCACCAGCCGGGCGCCGTCGGCCAGCGACTCCACGAGCATCGCGGCGGTCTCCAGGTCCAGTTGCGGCGCGTCCAGGACGACGAGCAGGTCCAGGGCGAGCGCGCCGTCCGCGTCCCGGCCCGGCCCCTCGCGGCCGGCCAGCAGCCCGGAGAGCGTGACGGCGGCCTCGGCGGCGTCACCCGGCGCGGGCGCGCCGGCGAGGCCGGTGTACGCGCCGGCGGCCTCGGCGAGGTGCCGGGCCAGGCGGGCGCGGCCGTCCGGGGTGTGCGTGGCGCCGCACGCCCGCAGGCCGAGCGCGCGGGCCGCGGCGATCAGCGCGGCGGGCTCGGCGCGGGCGGCCTCGGCGCCGGTGTGCGCGACCAGGCCGCTGCGGGCCGCGGCGCGGACCAGCTCCGCGGCGGAAGGGGAGGGGGCGGCCGCCGCGGCGGCGTCCCACGCGGCGGCGGAGGGCTGCCGTACGGGCGCGCCTTCGCCGGGCACTCCGTCGGACGGCTGCGAGGGGCCGCCCTGCCCGGGCACATCCTCCGAGGCGTCCGCCGGTGCGCTGTCCGCGGCCTGCTCGACGTCGTCCGCCGAGGTGGCGTCCCCGTCGCCGGGCTCCTCGAAGGTGTTGAGCAGCCGAGCCAGACCGTCCGCGACGCTCTCCTCGGCCATGGCGAACCGGTCGAGCCCGAGCAGCACCCGGACCGGCTGCTCCTCGTCCTCGTCACCGGCCGCCGGACGGGCCGCGCCGGGCGTCTCGACGGCGTCCTGGAAGACCAGTACGGCCCCTTCGGCGATGGCCGTCTGCAGGGCCTCGTCCGGGTCGGTGACCGAGCGCTGGGCGAGCGCGGCGCGCAGCGCGGGCGCCTCCAGCGCGGAGTGCCCCGCCAGGGCGGCCTGCTCCAGCAGCCAGCCGACCAGGGCTTGCGCACGGCGGGCGTCGTCCGGCTCACAGGCCGGCCCGAGCAGCGCCCGCGCGAAGCCGTCGGCCTGCTCGGGGCGGACGCCCGGCACGGCGAGCAGCTGCCACGGGTCCGCGCGCAGCGCCTCCGCCGCGCGCTCGCCGAGCGTCTCGGCGGTCTTCGCGGCCAGCGCCTCCGGTGCGCCGCCCGCGGTCAGCACCTGCCGTACGCCGTCGAGGCCGGGGGCCAGGTCCGCCGTCGTGGCCGGATGGGCCATCGTGTGGGGAGCGGGAACGGGACGGCTGCCGCCGTCACCGCCCGGCGCCGGGCGGGTGTGGCCAGGGGCGCTGTCCTGGCCGGGCGCGGCGGTGGGCCGGCCGGGCCCGGCGGCTTGCGGCGGGGTGCCGGCCGGGCCGCCGCGCTCCTGGGCGCCCGCCGCCGGGGCCGGTACGCCGCCCTGGGGCTTCCGGGCGCCTGCCGCCGCGCCGGCGCCGCCCGACCGGGGCGACCGCTCGGTGAAGAACGAGTCCGCCGACCGCTCCCCGCTCTCCACGGCCCGCACGGCCGCCGCCAGCGCGGCAGCACTGGGCGCACTGGCGCGCCCGGTGGCAGGGGTGGCCTCCGGGATGGTGTTCGGAGTGCCGTTCGCGGTGCTGCTCGGGGTGCTGTTCGGGGCGTCCTTCGCGGTGCCCGGGGCGGCGTCACCCGCACCGGTGGGCGCGTCCGCCGCCGTACGGTCCGCGTCCGCGTCGGTGCCCGCCGTCGTACCGTCCGGGTGCGTGCTTGCCGTCGTACCCTCCGCGTCCGCGTCCGCCGTCGTACCCTCCGGCTCTGTGCCCGCCGCCGTACCCTCCGGCTCCGCGTCCCCGTCCGCCGCCACACGGCCGGAGTCCACCGCGCCCCCGGCCTCCGCCGTACCCGCATCCGTACTCGCATCCGCACCCGCGCCCCCCGGCGCACCACCCGCCGCGCCCTCCGTCCCGGCTGCCTCCGGGGTGACCGTCGTGGCGGTCTCCTCGGGGGCGGTCTCCGGGCCGGGCGCGGTGGGTTCGGGCGCGGCCTCGTCGGAGAGACGGTCGGTACTCACAGCGTGCTCCAGTCGTGGTCGGGGTAGTGGTGCACCGGGGCCGAGATGTCGTCCAGGGCCCGGCAGATCTCGTCAGGAAGACTAAGGGTCTCCACTGACAATGCCGCTCTGAGCTGCTGCGCCGTGCGTGCGCCGACCACCGGGGCGGCGACTCCTGGACGGTCGCGCACCCACGCGAGGGCCACCTGAAGGGCGGTGACGGCGAGCCCGTCGGCGGCCGTGGTGACCGCCTCGACGATGCGGCCCGCCGTGTCGTCCAGGTACGGGGCGACGAACGGCGCGAGCTGTTCCGAGGCGCCGCGCGAGTCGGCCGGGGTGGTGTGCCGGTACTTGCCGGTGAGCACCCCGCGGCCCAGCGGCGACGAGGGCAGCAGGCCGACGCCCAGGTCGCGCGCCGCGGGCAGCAGCTCCCGCTCGATGCCGCGCTGGAGGAGGGAGTACTCCATCTGGGTGCCGGCCAGGCGCGTCCGTATCGTCGGCGCGGACAGCTGCCAGGTCGCGGCCTTGGCCAGCTGCCAGCCGGAGAAGTTCGAGACGCCGACGTAGCGCGCGCGGCCGGTGGCCACCGCGATGTCGAGCGCCTGGAGGGTCTCCTCCAGCGGGGTGTGCGGGTCGAAGGCGTGCAGCTGCCAGAGGTCGACGTAGTCCGTGCCGAGACGTTCCAGCGAGGCGTCCAGCGCGTCCAGCAGGTGGCGGCGGGAGCCGTCGACGCGGCGGTCCGCGTCCAGGACGCTGCCCGCCTTCGTGGCGATGACCAGGTCCCGGCGCGGCACCAGCCCCTCGCAGAGCCGGCCCAGCAGGTACTCGGCGCCGCCGTCCGCGTACACGTCCGCCGTGTCCACCAGGGTGCCGCCGGCCTCCCAGAACGCCTTGAGCTGCTCGGCGGCGTCGTGCTCGTCGGTGTCCCTGGCCCAGGTCAGGGTGCCGAGGCCGAGACGGGACACACGCAGGCCCGTACGGCCGAGGTGCCTTTGCTCCATGGGCCTTGAGATTACTGGCCCGTCGCCCGGGCCAGGGGAACCTGTGGACAACCGACGGCCGGTGCGCCGCGGCCTGTGGACAACCGGGCGGCCCGCCACGTCGGACGGCCGCCCGGTGACGCCCGGCGCCACCCCGCGCTAGAGTCCCCGGAACACCGACGTTACTGATCAGTAAGGGGAGCGGCATGAAGCTCGGGATCAACCTCGGCTACTGGGGCGCCGGGATGGACGCGGACAACCTGGCCGTCGCGCAGGAGGCCGACCGGCTCGGCTACGCGGTCTGCTGGGCGGCCGAGGCGTACGGCTCCGACGCCCCCACCGTGCTCTCCTGGGTCGCCTCGCAGACCGAGCGCATCGACGTCGGCTCGGCGATCTTCCAGATCCCGGCCCGTACGCCCGCCATGACCGCGATGACGGCCGCCACCCTCGACTCGCTGTCCGGCGGCCGCTTCCGCCTGGGCCTGGGCGTCTCCGGACCGCAGGTGTCCGAGGGCTGGTACGGCGTGAAGTTCGACAAGCCGCTGGCCCGCACCCGCGAGTACGTGGAGATCGTCCGCAAGGCGATGACGCGCGAGCGGCTGTCCTACGAGGGGCAGCACTGGACGCTGCCGCTGCCCGACGGCCCCGGCAAGCCGCTGAAGCTGACCGTGCACCCGCAGCGCGAGCACATTCCGCTCTACATCGCCGCGATCGGCCCGAAGAACCTCACCCAGACCGGTGAGATCGCCGACGGCGCCCTACTGATCTTCCCCTCCGCCGAGCACCTGGAGGAGACGGCCATCACCCACATCCGGGCCGGCCGGGAGAAGGCGGGCAAGACGCTGGAGGGCTTCGACGTCTGCCCGACGCTGCCGCTGGCCGTCGGCGCGGACCAGGACGTCAGCGCGCTGGCCGACGCCTTCCGTCCGTACACGGCGCTGTACGTGGGCGGCATGGGCAGCCGCAAGCAGAACTTCTACAACCAGCTCGCCCGGCGCATGGGCTACGAGAAGGAGGCCGCCGAGATCCAGGACAAGTACCTGTCCGGCGACAAGGCGGGCGCCGCGGCCGCGATCCCGCAGCAGCTGATCGACCAGACCACGCTGCTGGGCTCCGTCGAGCGCATCGCGGACCGGATGCAGGCGTACGCGGCGGCCGGCGTGACCACGCTGACGCTGGCGCCCGCCGGCTTCACCCTGGAGGAGCGCGTCGCCTCGCTGCGGGCGGGCACCGAGGCCCTGGAGCGCGCCGGCCTGGCGTAGCACCGCACAGGGGCGCGGAGCGCGGGCGAGCCCGCGGCCGTGGTGGAGCGCGGGCAAGCCTGCGGCCGTGGTGGGGGCTCGGGGGTCTTCCCCGCCACGGCCGTCACCCCGCACAACGCCGGGACGGCCCGCGTGGTTACGGCGCGGTGCTCCGTCCGGCCGCCGGTCCGTCTTCCGACGGTCCGGCCCGTCACCTGTTCGAACGAGATGGCCGACGTGCCGGTTGCCACCCTTCCCGTGGCGCACTTCACTTTTCTCCTGCGGAAGCGGCGTATCGGAGGTGGCCCGGTGCTCTCGGCCAGAAGCCTGTTCCAGGAGATCCTCGACCACGACGAGTCCTACCGGCTCTTCTGCTCCATCGCGGCCGGCGGCGAGGCGCAGGGCGGCTGGGAGAACGGCCGCATAGCCGTCCTGATACCCGGCTCGCTGCGGGCACTGGCCCCGAAGGCCGCCCGGCACGGCGCCGACGAGGACAAGCACGGCCGGCTGTTCCACGCCTTGCTGCGCAAGCGCGGCCTGGACCCGGTCCCCGTCCCGGAAGCCACCGATTACACCGTCCTCCTGGAGCGCCGGGGCATCGGCCTGGCGCACGACAGGCTGCGCCGCGACGAGCCGCTCACCGAGCAGGACATCGTCACCTACCTCGCGCACAGCCGGGTCACCGAGCAGCGCGCCGCCGAGCAGATGGACCTGCTGAAGAAGCACTTCGGCGGGCACCCCGACATCGGCCGGGCCATCACGATGATCGCCCACGACGAGGAGAACCACCTCGCCTACTGCCACGAGGAGCTGCTGCGGCTGGCGGAGCGGGGCCACGGCCCGGCGATCCGGCGCGCGCTGCGCGCCGCGGCGCGCGTGGAGGCCGAGGTCTACCGGGACGTCAGCCTGGCCGTGATGGCCCGGATGGGGCGCATCCTGGGCTGGCCGCGCCCGAAGGCCGCCCTCCTCGCCGCCGGCATCCGCGCGGTGTACGCCTACGAGCGGCTCGCCGGCCGGCGCCGGATGGTCTCGCTGCGCCTCCCGGAACGGCGCGACGCGCTGGGCGGCCCGGCCGCCGCGGCGCCCGAACCCGCCTGAGACGTACCTACGGGACGTGCCTACGGGACGCGGCCACGGGACGCGGCCACGGGACGCGGCCACGGGACGCGCCCACGGGACGCGGCCACGGGACGCGCCCACGGGACGCGCCCACGGAACGCGCCGCGTCGGCGCTCACAGCCAGCCGCGCCGCTTGAACATGCGGTACAGCAGCAGCTCGATGCCCGCCATCACGGTCAGGATGCCGTAGTAGCCCCAGGACCATTTCAGCTCGGGCATGTGCTCGAAGTTCATGCCGTAGACGCCCGCGATCAGCGTCGGCACGGCCGCCAGCGCCGCCCAGGCGGAGATCTTGCGCATGTCGTCGTTCTGCCGCACGCCCATCTGCGCCAGGTGGGCGCTGAGGATGTCCGACAGCAGCCGGTCCAGGCCCTCGACGGACTCGTTGGCGCGGGTGAGGTGGTCGCCGACGTCCCGGAAGAACGGCCGGGCCTCGTCGTGCACGAACGGCACCCCGGGGTTCTGCAGCCGCAGCATCGGCTCCACCAGCGGGTTGGTGGCCCGCCGGAACGCCAGCACCTCGCGCTTGAACGCGTAGATCGCGGCGGCGGTGTTGTTGGTGTCCGACCGGGACGGCGCGAACACCTCCGCCTCCAACTCCTCCAGGTCCACCTGGAGTTCCGCGGCCACCTCGATGTAATGGTCGACCACCGCGTCGCTGACCGCGTACAGCACGGCGGTGGGGCCGTGCCGCAGGACGTCCGGCTCGTGCTCCAGGCGCCGGCGGACCGCGGCGAGCGGGCTGGCCGCGCCGTGCCGGACGACCACCACGAAGGAGTCCCCCAGGAAGATCATCAGCTCGCTGGCGGAGACGGTGCCCGCCGTGTCGTCGTACGAGATCGGCTTGAGCACGACGAACAGCGAGTCGTCATAGACCTCCAGCTTCGGCCGCTGGTGGGCCTTGAGGGCGTCCTCCACGGCGAGCGGGTGCAGTCCGAACTCCCTGCTGACATGGTCGAACTCCTCCCTGGTGGGCTCGTGCAGTCCGAGCCACAGGAACGAGTGACCCTCGGCGCGTGCCGCGTCGAGGGCGTCGGAGAAGTCCCGCGGCCCCTCGGTGCGGCGGCCGTCCTGGTAAATGGCGCAGTCGACGATCACACCGGGCATTGTCACTCGCCGTGCCGCGTCGTGCCAGGAGCGCAGGACACGGGCATACGGTGCCCGGTGTCACTGCCCGGTCCCGCGTCCGGCCCCGCCGGACCGAGAACGTAGGCTGGCTGCCATGCCCACGCTGATCCTGGTGCGGCACGGCCGCTCCACCGCCAACACGTCCGGCCTGCTCGCCGGGCGGACGCCCGGAGTGGCCCTCGACGAGCGGGGCGCCGCCCAGGCCGCCGCGCTCCCCGGCCGCCTCGCGGACCTGCCGCTCGCCGCCGCCGTGAGCAGCCCGCTGGAGCGCTGCCTGGAGACCTTGCAGCCGCTCCTCGACGCCCGGCCCGGCCTGCCCCTGCACACCGAGGACCGCGTCAACGAGTGCGACTACGGCGACTGGTCCGGCCGCAAGCTGGCCGAACTCAACGACGAACCGCTCATGGAGGTCGTCCAGCAGCACCCGTCCGCCGCCGCCTTCCCCGGCGGGGAGTCCATGCGTGCCATGCAGGCCCGCGCCGTGGACGCGGTGCGCGACTGGAACGCCCGGATCGAGGCCGGGCACGGCCCCGAAGCGGTCTATGTGATGTGCTCGCACGGCGACATCATCAAGTCGCTGGTCGCGGACGCCCTCGGGCTGCACTTCGACCTCTTCCAGCGGATCTCGGTCGAGCCCTGTTCGCTGACCGCGATCCGCTACACCCGGCTGCGGCCCTACGTCGTACGCCTGGGCGACACCGGCCACTTCGGCGGGCTGGCGCCGCGGGCGGACGGCAGCACGGCGGCCGACGACCGGGACGCGGCCGTCGGCGGTGGCGCGGGCGGACCGTGATCAGCGGGCGCAGTAGGGTGGTGCGACGGCGCTGTCTGCCAGACCTCCTGCGTTCCGTACCCGGAAGCCACACCCGCAGGAACCGCAGCGACCTCAGTGACCCCGCAGTCGAGCAAACGGAGCAGGACGTTGTCCCGTCAGGTGTTCTTCTACGACGCGCCGGACCGCTTCGTGGCCGGTACGGTCGGGCTGCCTGGCCGCCGTAGCTTCTTCCTCCAGGCGACGGCTTCCGGCCGCACCACCAGTGTCGCCCTGGAGAAGACCCAGGTCGCCGCGCTGGCCGAGCGTATCGACGAGCTGCTGGACGAGGTGGTGCGCCGCAGCGGCGGCAACGCGCCCGTCCCCGCGGTGGCCCCCGCCGAGATGACCGACACCGCGCCGCTGGAGTCACCGGTCGAGGAGGAGTTCCGGGTCGGCACGATGGCGCTCGCCTGGGACGGCGACGAACAGCGCATGATCATCGAGGCCCAGGCGCTGGTCGAGCTGGAGGCCGACACGGACGAGGACCTCGCCGAGGCCGAGGAGCGGCTGCTCCAGGACGACGAGAACGGCCCGCCGATGCTGCGCGTGCGCCTCACCGGCACGATGGCCCGCTCCTTCGCCAAGCGGGCCCTGGAAGTCGTCAACGCGGGGCGCCCGCCCTGCCCGCTGTGCAGCCTGCCGCTCGACCCGGAAGGACACGTATGCCCGCGTCAGAACGGATACCGGCGGGACGCGTGATGCCGGGGGAGGAGACGGCGGCGGCCGGCGGCGGCCCGGCCGGGCAGGTGGCGGACGGCCGTACGGGTGACGGCCGGGACAGCGGCCCGGAGGGGCGGGCGAACGGCAGCGGCGCCGGTGGCGGCGCTGACGGGAGCAACGGTGGCGGAGGGACCGGCGGCACCGGCGGGATATCCGTCCGGGCCGCCGGGCGGCTGACCGCCGACGTCCTCACGCACGGCGAGCTGACCGTACGCGGACAGGTTCGTGCGGCGTCCAACGCCGTCCTGTATTGCACGGTCACCCACGAGGGCGTCAGCGGCACCTGCGTCTACAAACCCGTCGCCGGCGAGCGCCCGCTGTGGGACTTCCCCGACGGCACCCTCGCCCAGCGCGAGGTCGCCGCGTACGAGCTGTCCCGGGCCACCGGCTGGGACCTGGTGCCCACCACCGTGCTGCGCGACGGCCCGTACGGGCAGGGCATGGTCCAGGAGTGGATCGAGGCGGTGCCCGACGGCGCGGAGCTGCTGGCGCTGGTCGAGGACGAGGAGCCGGGGCCCGGCTGGAAACCGGTGGGTTTCGCCGAGGTCGGCGAAGGGCGTACGGCACTCCTGGTACACGCCGACGACGAGCGGCTGCGGCGCCTGGCCGTCCTGGACGCCGTGATCAACAACGGTGACCGCAAGGGCGGCCACCTGCTGCCCGCCGAGGGCGGCCGGCTCTACGCCATCGACCACGGTGTGACCTTCAACGCCGAGGACAAGCTGCGCACGCTCCTGTGGGGCTGGGCGGGCGAACCGCTGACCGAGGAAGCCCGCGAGGTACTGGCGCGGCTCGCCACGGAACTGGCGGAGGGCGCCCCGCTCGCCGCCCGGCTGGCCGGACTGATCACCGCCGCCGAGCTGGCGGCGCTGCGCGCCCGCGTGGCGGACCTGCTGCGCACCGGAGTGCACCCGCACCCGGGCGGCGACTGGCCGCCGATCCCCTGGCCGCCGGTCTGAGACGTGCCCGCGGGTGCCCGCCGAGCGCCCGCGGGCGGCCCGCCCCACCTCGTACGGCCCCCGGTACGGCCCCTGGTAAGCCCCCTACGGCCCCGGTACAGCCCCCGTGGCGACCCGATGGCACAGATCCCCCCTCGGCGCAAGAGTGCCTTCTCAGCCAAGATCCGAGATCCGGTTCGTATGCGGAACGTGCATCCGGTTACGCTCAAGGCATGCATGCATGGCCCGCTTCTGAGGTCCCCGCCCTGCCCGGCCAGGGCCGCGACCTGAGGATCCACGACACCGCGACCGGCGGACGGGTGACCCTCGCCCCCGGTCCCGTCGCCCGTATCTACGTCTGCGGCATCACGCCGTACGACGCCACCCACATGGGGCACGCGGCGACCTACAACGCGTTCGACCTGGTCCAGCGCGTGTGGCTCGACACGAAGCGCCAGGTGCACTACGTGCAGAACGTCACCGACGTCGACGACCCCCTCCTGGAGCGGGCGCAGGCCACCGGCGACGACTGGACCGCACTCGCCGAGCGCGAGACCGCCCTGTTCCGTGAGGACATGACGGCCCTGCGGATGCTCCCGCCGCGCGAGTACGTCGGCGCCGTCGAAGCCATACCGTGGATCGTCCCGATGGTCGAGCGGCTGCGCGACAGCGGCGCCGCCTACGAGCTCGACGGCGACATCTACTTCTCCGTCGAGGCCGACCTGCACTTCGGCGAGGTCTCCCGGCTCGACGCCGAGGCGATGCGGGTGCTGTCCGCCGAGCGCGGCGGCGACCCGGAGCGCCCCGGCAAGAAGAACCCGCTCGACCCGATGCTGTGGATGGCCGCCCGCGACGGCGAGCCCAGCTGGGACGGCGCCTCGCTCGGCCGCGGCCGGCCGGGCTGGCACATCGAGTGTGTGGCCATCGCCCTGCAGTACCTCGGCATGGGCTTCGACGTGCAGGGCGGCGGCTCCGACCTCGCCTTCCCGCACCACGAGATGGGCGCCTCGCACGCCCAGGCCCTCACCGGCGAGCACCCCTTCGCCAAGGCGTACGTGCACGCCGGCATGGTCGCCCTGAACGGCGAGAAGATGTCCAAGTCCAAGGGCAACCTGGTCTTCGTCTCCAAGGTGCGGCGCGACGGCACGGACCCGGCGGCGATCCGCCTGGCCCTGCTCGCGCACCACTACCGCGCCGACTGGGAGTGGACGGACGCGGTCCTGGAAGAGGCCGTGGAGCGGCTGGCGCGCTGGCGTGCCGCGGTCTCCCGCCCGGACGGCCCGCCCGCCGACGCGCTGCTGGAGGAGATCCGTACGGCGCTGGCGGACGACCTGGACTCGCCCGCCGCGCTCGCCGCGGTCGACCGCTGGGCCGCCGCGCAGCAGGCGGACGGCGGCAGCGACGAGGGTGCGCCCGGCCTCGTGTCGCGCTCCGTGGACGCGCTGCTCGGCGTCGCGCTCTGACCTCCTGACGGGCCGCGGGCGAAACGGTCCGCCACCCTCCGCCCCCGGGGCGCTCCCTCACGTGAGGGAGCGCCCCGCTTCGCTTGTGAAGACGTGCCGGTGCGGCGGACGGCGGGCCCGGGGGTGTGCTGGGCTGAGCGGTCACAGGCCCCTCGGTCCCCGCAGGAAGGACGCGCACCATGTCACGTTCCCTGTCCCGCCGAAGACTCCTCGCCACCGGTACGGCACTGGGCGCCGGCGCCGTACTCGGACCGCAGGCCGCACCGGCCCGCGCGGCCGGCGGCTGGCCCACCACGATCCCCCTGCCCGACGGGTTCCGCCCCGAGGGCATCGCCATCGGTCCGGGCCCGTACGCGTACTTCGGCTCCCTGGCCGACGCCTCGGTCTACCGCGCCGACCTGGCCACCGGCCGGGGCAGGCTGATCACCGGCGGTCTCGGCACGGGCCGGCAGGCCGTCGGCCTGAAGACCGACGCCCGGGGACGGCTGTTCGTCGCGGGCGGCCCCGGCACGCTCCGCGTCATCGACACCCGCGACGGCACCGTCCTGGCCACCTACCCGGCCGGCGACGGGCAGAACTTCGTCAACGACGTCATCCTCACCCCGGAGGCCGCCTACTTCACCGACTCCTTCCGCGCCCAGCTGTACGTGCTGCCCCTCGGGCGGCACGGCGAACTGCCCGGCCCGGACGGGCTGCGCACCCTGCCGCTGACCGGCGAGTGGGTCCAGGGCCCGGAGTTCAGCGCCAACGGCATCGAACGCACTCCGGACGGCACGGCGCTGCTCGTCGTCAACGCCTATGCGGGCGCGCTCTTCCGGGTCGATCAGCGGACCGGGAACGCCCGCAAGGTGACGCACAGCGGCCCGCCGCTCGTGAACGGCGACGGGCTGCTGCTCCTGGACCGGGACCTGTACGTCGTGCAGCAGGCGCAGAACGCCGTGGACGTCCTGCGCCTGAACCGCCCCGGCACGTTCGGCCGGGCCGTCGCCCGGATCACCGACCCGCGCTTCCGGATACCGACCACCGCCGCCGCCTGCGGCGACCGCATCTACCTGCCCAACGCCCGCTTCGACGTGGACCCGCCGCTGCCGACCACGCCGTACACCGCGGTCGCGGTGGACCGTATCTGAGGCTTCGGCAGGTGAGGGCTCCTCGGTATGTGAGAGGTCGGCAGGTGAGGGCTCGGCAGGTGAGGGCTCGGCAGGTGAGGGCTCGGCCTGTGAAGGTGCGCCCGGTCTCCGGCGTCACGGCGGGCCGGGCGCGGCAGGCGGAACGATTCCGGCCTCGTGGGCGACGACGGCAGCGGCGGCCCGGTTGTCCATGTCCAGCCGCGCCAGGATCGAACTGACATGGGCCTTGACCGTCCCCTCCACCACCCGTAGCCGCTGGGCGATCTGACCGTTGGACAGCCCGCCCCCGAGGAAGGCCAGCACCTCCCGCTCCCGGGCGGTCAGCGCGCGGACCCGGTCACGGGCGGCGGCCCGCCGCCCGGCCTGGGAGCCCGCGCCGCTCGCCGCGAGGTGCGCGACGACGCGGGCCGCGATCTTCGGCGGCAGGTAGGCGGCGCCGTCGGCCACCGCGCGGACCCCCGCGATCAGGTCCGCCGGGTCGCCCGACTTGACCAGGAAGCCGGCCGCGCCGCAGCCGAGCGCCCGCAGGATGTGGTCGTCCTCGCCGAACGTCGTCAGCATCACGACGCCGGTGGCCGGCACCGTGCCGCGGATCTCGGCCGCCGCCTCGATGCCGTCGGTGCCCGGCATACGGATGTCGAGGACGGCCACCGCGGGGCGGTGGCGCCGGGCCTGCTCCACGGCGTCGTGGCCGTCGACGGCCTCGGCGACGACGTCGATGTCCGGGGCCGTCGCGAGCACGGCGCGCACCCCGGCGCGGACCATCGCGTCGTCGTCGGCGATCAGTACCCGGATCACCGGACGCTCACGGAACGGTCCTGCCGCACGCGCGCGGGCGGCGCGGGGGCCCGGCGGCGGGGGATCCGTGCGACGACCGCGAAGCCACGGCCGTGGGGACCGCACGAGCCATAGGAACTGTACGGGCTGTACGGGCTACACGGGCGGTACGGACCGTACGGGTTGCACGGGCCGTACTGGAAGGTGCCGCCCGCCGCCCGCACCCGTTCGCCGAGACCGGTGAGGCCGCGGCCCCCGCCCGGCGGGAGGGCGGTGGCCGGGCGGGACGGCGGGCCGTTCGCCACGAGCACCGTCGTCTCCGTGGGCGTGTGCGTCACATGGACGGTCGCCCGCGCGCCGGGCGCGTGCTTGACGATGTTGGTCAGCGCCTCCTGAACGACGCGGTGGAGGGCCTGCTCGGCTTGCGCGGAAAGGCCGTCCGCCGCGCCGTCGACACGCAGTTCGACCGGGAGGCCGGACCTGGAGGCCTCGGCCGTCAGGTGCGCGAGACCGGACCCCGGCGGTCGAGCCGGCGCGGCACCGGCCCCGTCCCGCAGGACTCCGACCACTTCCCCGAGGTGCTCCACGGCCGCCGCCGCCCGGTTCCTGATGTCCGCCGCGGCGCGCCGGTGGCGCTCGTCGAGCCCGGACGCGAGGGACAGCGTTCCGGCGCGCAGGGCGAGCAGGCTGAGGTCATGGCCGAGCACGTCGTGCATGTCCTGGGCGATACGGGTCCGCTCGGCCAGCCGTACTCGGTCGGCGACCGCCCGGAGTTCGCGCTGCCGGTGCTCGGCCCGCTCCCGGCCCGCGCGGGTGAGCCGCCGGCGCCGGTGCCGGCTCGTGCCCGCGAGCCAGGAGAGCAGCGTGGCGCCCGCCACCACGCCCGTCACGGCCACCACACCGAGACCGTTCGTCATCGCCGTCTCCATGATCCCCCCGATCAGAAGCCCGGGCCGCCCGCTCCGGGCGCGCCTGGAGCGGGCTCGGCGGCTTTCCCCCTCCTCAGCGCCTGCCCGGCGCGAGGGCGGCCTGGACGATGCGGGCGGCCACCGGGTTCGTCGTCTCGCTCTTGGCGTCGACCGCGTTGACGGAGTACACCAGGGTCCGGGAGAGGTCCCGGGTGGCCACCATGAAGGTGTTGTAGCCGGGCCGGGCGCCGGTCTTGCCCCAGGCGACCCGCCCGTCACCGACGTCGTAGCGCTGGAGCCCCGCGCTCAGCCGGGCGCCCTCGATGTTCGGAAGCGTGAACATCTCCCGCTCCAGCAGCGGCTGGGGCACCAACCGGCCCTGGAACAGCGCGAAGAGGAACTTCTCCAGGTCGGCGGTGGTGGTGATCATGTCTCCCGCCGCCCGCTGGGCCGACATGTTCCACTCGGTGGCGTCCACCACCTCGCCGCTCGCCAGCCGCTGGTACCCCCGGTGGTGCGGGCCGTGGATGCGCGGGTCGGTGCCGCTGGGGAACGAGGTGTGCCGCATGCCGGCGGGCTTGAGGACATGGACGTACGCCTGGTGCTCGTACGTGTCGCCGGTGACTTTCTCGATCAGCATGCCGAGGACGGTGTAATCGATGTTGTCGTAGCGCTGCTTCTTGCCCGGGCCTTCATCCGGCCCCCGGTAGGGGCCCTTGGCGACGGACGCCGCGACCACGGCGCGGGGCGTGAGGGTCCGGAAGCGGTTCTCGTAGCCCTCGGCGTTCACCGGCCCGAGGGACGCCCCGGGCTGCAGCCCGCTGCTGAAGGTGAGCAAGTGCCGTACGGTGATGGGCTGGAACGCGTCGGTCAGCAGACCGGGCAGGTACTGCTGGACGGTGCCGTCCAGATCGATCTTCTTCTCGGCGGCGAGCCGGAGCACGATCGCCGAGGTGACCACCTTGGTGGTCGAACCCGCCCGGAACCGGGCGTTCTCCAGGGGGCCGCGCCGGGTCTCCAAGGAACGGACCCCGGCGCTGCCCTGCCACGTCTCCCGCCCGCCCACGCGCACCAGCGCGGCGGTCGTGTCCCGGTCCGGCAGCCCGCGCAGCGCCTGTCGGAGCGCTTCGGTGTCCAGACCGGCCTGCCGCGAGGACGCCGCCGACTGCGCGCCGGACGTCCCCGGCGGAGGAGCGGCCGCGGCCGCCGGTGCGGCAACGGCCCCGGTGGCGAGGGCGGCGATCAGGACGGCGGCACGAAGGCGCGTACGCAAGGGGCACTCCGAGGGAAGGCGAGCCGGGGCTCGTCCGTACGAGGACGCTGATCAGCCTTCCGTAAGCGCGCGGGCCCGGGATCGCCGACGAGGAGGAGCCCGCCCCGGCTCCGCCTTAGGGGACGACCCGGAGGCCGCCCCCGGGGCCGCCCCCGAGGCAGCTCCCGATGCCGCCCCCGATGCGGTCAGTCCTCGCAGCCGTCCGCCGGGCCGTCGCCCGGGCTCTGGGAGTCCGGCTTCCGGGCGTCCGGCTTCCGGGCGTCCGGGCCCTTGGCTTCGGAGCCCTGCGCTTCCGGATTCTTGGCATCCGGAGTCTTGGACTCCGGACTCCTGGCATCCGGACCCTTGGGCTCCGGGCCGCCGGGTTCGCGGTTCGGCTCCCTGGGCTCCCTCGGCTCCTTCGAGTCCCTGGGCTCCTTCGGCTCCTTCGAGTCCTTGGGGGCCGGCTTCGGTGGGCGGGTGCGTCCGCTCGTCGTGTCGCGCAGGTACGAACCGTCGCGGCCGTCGGCGACCCCGCCCTCGGTCGCCAGCCCGGGCCCGGCCTGCGGATCCCGGCGCCGCAGATAGCGCTCGAACTCCCGGGCGATGGCCTCGCCCGACGCCTCCGGCAGTTCCGCGGTGTCCCGCGCCTCCTCCAGCGACTGGACGTACTCGGCGACCTCGCTGTCCTCGGCCGCCAGCTGGTCCACGCCCAGCTGCCAGGCGCGCGCGTCCTCGCTCAGCTCGCCCAGCGGGATGCGCAGGTCGAGCAGGTCCTCCAGGCGGTTGAGGAGCGCGAGGGTCGCCTTCGGGTTCGGCGGCTGCGAGACGTAGTGCGGCACCGCGGCCCACAGGCTGACCGCGGGAACGCCCGCGTGGGTGCACGCCTCCTGGAGGATGCCGACGATGCCGATGGGGCCCTCGTACCGGGTCTCCTCCAGGTCCATCGTGCGGGCCAGGTCCGGGTCCGAGGTGACACCGCTGACCGGCACCGGCCGGGTGTGCGGGGTGTCACCGAGCAGCGCGCCCAGCACCACCAGCATCTCCACGCCGAGCTCGTGGGCGAAGCCCAGGATCTCGTTGCAGAACGAGCGCCAGCGCATGCTGGGTTCGATGCCGCGCACCAGCACCAGGTCGCGCGGCTTGCCCTTGCCGTTCGCGTCGGCGATCCGCACGACGGAGAGCCGCGTCGTGGGCCACGTGATCTTGCGGACGCCGCCGTCCAGCCAGACGGTGGGACGGTTGACCTGGAAGTCGTAGTAATCCTCCGCGTCCAGCGCGGCGAACACCTCCCCCTTCCACTCCCGGTCCAGATGCGCGACCGCGGCGGAGGCGGCGTCGCCGGCGTCGTTCCAGCCCTCGAACGCGGCCACCATGACCGGGTCGATCAGCTCGGGAACTCCGTCGAGCTCGATCACCCAGCGCCTCCTTCCGACCGGCGCCGCCTCCTCGGGACGGTCACCGGCAGCAGTTCCATTGCGTGCGCTCCCAGCCTACGGCGTCCGTGGGACCGTGACGCAGCCCCTGTGCACGAACGAGTGTGCATACATCCGACGTGTTCGGATTCCGTCCGTCCCGGCCGCCCGCCGCCGTCCACGGCCGGCCGGGCCCCGCCGCGTCCGGGTTCGGACCCTGGTCGGGCAACTGCCGCGCGTCCCCTGGACGGTGTGCGGCAGCGGCGCCCTACATCGGAGGTCCGGGAAAGGTCCGATGTCCGTCCGCCCCTCGCCGGAGGCGTACGTATGGCCGTCACCGCACCCGCCACGGGCGTCGAGGTCCCCGACGTCAGCGCGGCCGCCGCCACCGCCCACTTGGCATCCCCGGCGGCCTCCGGCATCTCCGGCGGCCTCCGGCTGCACCGGCACCTCTCTCGCGGTCGACGGCGGCACGGAGGGACTGCGGCTCCGCCCCGCCCCTGAGAGCCTGGGTCACACCCCCGGCCGGGCGCCCTCCGCCCGGCGCGCGCCGGACGACGGACACTGTTCCGGCCGGGGCTGTGACACAGGCTCTGAGGAGGCCGCGATGGCGTACGTACCGCACGGGCGACGGCGACTGGGGCGTACGGGCGTGACCGTGCCGCCCCTCGGGCTGGGCTGCGCGCCCCTCGGCAACCTCTACCGGCCACTCACCGAGGACCGCGCCCAGCGCACCGTGCGCGCCGCCCTCGACGCCGGCGTCCGCCACTTCGACACCGCCCCGCACTACGGCCTCGGCCTGTCCGAGGAGCGCCTCGGCCGCGCGCTCGCCGGGCGCGACCGCGCCTCGTACGTCCTGTCCACCAAGGTCGGCCTGCGGCTGCGGCCCCTCGCGCCGGGCGAGGCGGTGGACGGCCAGGGCTACACCGCCACCCCGGCGCGCGCCCGCGTCCGGGACCTCACCCGCGACGGCATCCGCCGTACCCTCGACGCCTCCTTGGAACGGCTCGGCGTCTCCGCCGTCGACATCGTCTACCTGCACGACGTCGAGGGCCGGGCCGCGGAGGTGTACGCGTCCGGCTTCCCCGCCCTCGCCGATCTGCGCGCCCAGGGCGTGGTCGGCGCCGTCGGCTTCGGCATGAACCACAGCGCCCCGCTGGCCCGGTTCGTCGCCGACCTCGACGTGGACGTGGTGCTGTGCGCCGGGCGCTGGACCCTGCTCGACCGTTCCGCCTTCGACGACCTGCTGCCGGTGTGCGTGCGCCGCGGCACGTCGGTCGTGGTCGGCGGCGTCTACAACTCGGGGCTGCTGGCCGATCCGTCCCCCGGGGCGCCGTACGACTACGCGCCGGCTCCGGCAGCCCTGGTGGAACGTGCCCGGCGACTCGAATCGGTCTGCGCCGCGTTCGGCGTACCGCTCAAGGCCGCGGCGCTCCGCTTCCCCTTCGGTCATCCCGCCGTGGCCGGAGTCCTGGTGGGCGCCGCGTCACCGGAGGAGGCCCGGGAGAACGCCGGCCTGTTCACGTACGACATCCCCGACGCCCTCTGGCACGCCCTCACCGACCAGGGCCTCCTCGCCCCCGACCTGCCGCTGCCCACCAGCGCCCCGGAAGCCCGCCCCTGACCGGCAGCCCCGGCTCCGCGCCCCTGCCCGCCCGCGTCGACGCCCGCCCCTCCTGGCAGCCGTGCCACCGCAGCCGGCCGACCTCCGCACCGAAGTGGCCACCCTCCAGAAATGCGGTTCCGATCTGTCCGTCCGGGTGGTCGACTCCGGACATGAGTCTTTCGGTCGATGTGTTCGTGATCAGGGCGGACGGGGGCAGGGACTGGCTCGACGTGCCGCCCGGTACCTCGGACCTCGCGGGCTTCGAGAGCTGGCGCCGGACGGTGTGGGGCTCTCCGGTCGTGCGGTCGCTGGGGGCGCGGTTCCTGCCCCGGCCGGCCGACTCCGACTGTGACGTGCAGCCTCACGAGGTGGGCGAGTTCGCCGAGGAGTGCCTGTTGCTCCGCGCGCATCTGGAGACGATCGTACGGGCGGTGCAGGGGGCCGACGGCAGTGCGCCGCCCCGCACGTACGAGGCCCTGCTTCAGGTGCTGGGGCAGCGGCTGGACAACATCGTCGACGCGGCCCGTCGCGCCCGGGAAGCGGGCGGCGGGGTGATCGTCTGGTGACGCGTCGCCGATCCCGTACGGGGGTGTGGCTCGTCGCCCGAGCCCTGCCCACCCCGTATGGGGCCCGCCGTCGGGGCGCCGAAGGCGACAGATCACAGCGTCGAGCGCAACCACTGCTCCATGCCGGTGATGTGCACCGTCGCCCAGGCCCGTGCCGCCTCCGCGTCCCGGTCGCGGAGGGCGCCGAGGATGGCGCGGTGTTCGGTGAGGGTGCGGCTCACCGTGTCCTTCTGGGGGAGGGCGCGCCGGACGCGGGCCCGGGTCGTCGGGCCCGAGAGGCCGTCGAGGAGGGAGGAGAGTACCGAGTTGCCGGCGGTGGCCGCGATCCGGCGGTGGAACTCCAGGTCGCAGGCGACCAGCTCCTCCACCGGGGGGTACGGGCCCAGGGCGGTCAGCCGGCGTTCCAGGTCGTCGAGTTCGGCCGGGGGGATGCGGGTGGCCGCCATCGCGGTGGCGGCCGGTTCCAGGATCCGGCGTACGGCCAGGAACTCCAGGGCCGTGTCGTCGCGGTGGAAGTCCACCACGAAGCTCAGCGCTTCGAGGAGGAGCTGCGGGTCCAGGCTGGTGACGTAGGTCCCGTCGCCCTGGCGTACGTCCAGGATGCGGATCAGCGACAGAGCCCGTACCGCCTCGCGCAGCGAGTTGCGGGACAGGCCCAGGTCAGCGGCGAGTTCGCTCTCCTTGGGCAGCCGGTCGCCCGGCCGCAGGGCGCCGGAGACGATCATCGCTTTGATCTTCTCTATGGCCTCGTCCGTGACCGCCATGTCCGGACCCTCCCCGCCTCGCACCGCCGCCGGACGCCCGCAGACATCCGATGTCTGCGCCATTATGGCCGCGGAGGCGCGGCTCCGGGAGGCTGTGCGTCCCCTGTGGCGGGGGTGGGGGCGGGGTGAACTCCCGGGCCGCGCAGGTCACATGGTGATGGCTGGGTGGGGGCTCAGACGGCCCGGACCAGTGCCTCCGCGTCGGCGGTCACGGCCGCCTCGTCCAGCGTGGTCAGCCGCCGGCCGCGCATCAGCACCCGGCCGTCGACGACCGTGTCCCGGACGTCACCGGCCCGCGCCGAGTACGCCAGCGTCGACCACGGGTCGTGCCGGGGCGCCAGGTGCATGCCGCCCAGGTCGAGCACCGCCAGGTCCGCGCGCTTGCCCGCCTCCAGCGAACCGAGCTGCCCGCCCAGCCCCAGGGCCCGCGCGCCCTCGATCGTCGCCATGCGTACGGCCTGCTCGGCGCCGACCGCCGTGGGGTCGCCGCCCGCCTTGTGCACCAGCGCCGCCATGCCCAACGCGCTCACCATGTCCAGGGAGTTGGAGCTGACCGCCCCGTCCGTGCCGAGCCCC
This sequence comes from Streptomyces sp. NPDC052496, assembly GCF_040679095.1. NCBI lineage: Bacteria > Bacillati > Actinomycetota > Actinomycetes > Kitasatosporales > Streptomycetaceae > Streptomyces > Streptomyces sp. NPDC052496. The sequence continues at coordinate 19,167 of NZ_JBFAUH010000018.1, read as the reverse complement.
ACCCGGACGCCCTGCCGCAGCAGCTCCGGAACCCGGGCGACACCGCAGCCCAGCTTGAGGTTGGAGACCGGGCAGTGCGCGACGCCCGTACCGGTCGCGGCCAGCGCGGCGATCTCGGTGTCGGTCAGTTCGACGGCGTGCGCGAGCAGCGTGTCCGGGCCGAGCAGGCCCAGCGACTCCAGCAGTTCGACGGGCCGCTTGCCGTGCTGTTCGCGTACCGTCGCGACCTCGGCGGCGTTCTCCGCGGCGTGCAGGTGCAGCAGCGCGCCGTACTCCCTGGCCAGCGCCGCGATGGCGGTGAGCTGCGCGGTGCCCAGGGTGTAGGCGCTGTGCGCGAAGACCACCGGGCGGGTGCCGGGGGAGGGGCGGTGGGCTTCGAGGTACCGGCGGGCCCAGTCCATCCGGTTCCCGTACGGCATCCGGTCGGGCGGCCCCGGCACGTCCATGAACGTCGGGCCGGACAGCAGCCGCCAGCCGGCGTCCCGCGCCGCCCGTTCGGCCGCCTCGTGGAACCAGTACATGTCCAGGGCGGTGGTCACCCCGCCCCGTACGCTCTCCGCGACGGCCAGCCGCAGGCCCGCGGTCACGGCCTGCGGGGACAGCAGCGCGTTCTCCCGCGGCACCACCCGGCCCAGGAAGCCCTGGAGGTCCACGTCGTCGGCGTGGCCGCGCAGCAGCGTCATCGCCAGGTGGGTGTGGGTGTTGACCAGCCCGGGCAGGACCAGGCAGCCGGTGGCGTCGATCTCCTCGGCCGGGCGGTGGGCGGCGCGCAGTTCCGCGGCCGGGCCCACCGCGACGATCGCGCCGTCCCGTACGGCCACCGCGCCGTCGGGCAGTACGGTGCCCGCGTCGTCGACGGTGAGCACCGTGCCGCCGTGCACCAGCAGGTCCACCGCGGCCTCCGTGTCGTGCACCGCGCTCACCGGGCCTCCTCCGCCAGCGTCCGCAGGGCCTCCAGCGCGACGACGGAGCCGCGCGCCACGCCGTCCGCGACGGCGTCCCGGTACGGGTCGTAGCCGCCGGTGGCCGCCTCGTCGACCAGTTCGTCCGCGTTCACGCCGTCGATCACCAGCACCGCGCCGGCCACCAGCCCGCGCAGGCCCGCCGTCACGAACAGCGCGGACACCTCCATCTCTATCGCAGCCACGCCCGCCGCGGTGTAGGCCGCCACCGGCAGCGGCAGCAGCCCCGGCTGGAACGCCGCGCGGGTCCACACCACGCCGCGGTGGTACCGCGCCCCGGCGTCCGCCGCCGCGCCGGCCAGCGCCAGCACCGCTTCCGGTGCCGCCACGGCCGGGTACTCCGGCGGCACCAGCTGCTGCGTCACCCCGTCGTCGCGGACCGCCGCCTCGGCGATCACCAGGTCACCGTCGCCGACCCCCGGACGTATCGCCCCGGCCGTCCCGAGGCGTACGAAGGTCCGTACGCCCGCGTCGGCCAGCTCCTGGAACAGCAGCACCGCGCCGGGCCCGCCCACCCCGTGCGAGGCGACGACCACCGGCAGGCCCTTCCAGCTGCCGGTGAACGTGCGGTACTCGCGGTGGTACGCGATCTCCGCGGCGTCGTCGAGCAGCTCGGCGACGGCGGCCGCGCGGGCCGGGTCGCCGACCACGACGGCCTGGGGCGGCAGCCCGCCGCGCGGCAGGCGGGCGAGCGGGGACAGGTCTGGGGTCACGGGACGGCTCCAGTGGCTCGGCCGGATGGCCCGGGGCGGGACACCACGGACGGGACGGCGGTCGCCCCCAACCTACGGGCCCGGCTCGGTACGCCCGCAACGTGGTCCCGTACGCGGCAGCGACCCGCCCCGCGCGCTCCGTTCAGCCCCGCTCCGAGGCCAGCTCCAGCTCCAGCAGCCACTGCACGACCTCGGCGTGGTGCCGGGCCTGGAGCAGGTCGGCCCCCCAGACGTACAGCCCGTGCCCCGCCACCACCACCGCCGGCATCCGCGGCTCCCTCGCCTCCGCCAGGCGGTCCCCGAGCACGTCCATGTCCTGGCTGTTGGCGACGACCGGCAGCCGCACCGCCGGCCCGTCCGCCGGCTGCCCCAGCCCCTTGAGCATCTCCAGGTCCCGGAAGACGATCCCGCCGGGCCGGCGCCGTCCCATCGCCACGGCGGCGACCGTGTGGACGTGCACCACCGCGCCCGCCCCGGTCAGCCGCACCACCCGCGCGTGCAGCCCGGCCTCCGCCGACGGCCTGCCGGCCCCGGCCGCCGAGCCCTGCGTACCCGCGACGGCGGCGCCCCGGCCGTCGACCAGCACCACGTCGTCCGCGGTCAGCTCGCCCTTGTCCCGCCCGCTCGCGGTCACCGCCAGCCGCAGCGGATCGCGCGTCAGCACGACCGACAGGTTGCCGGACGTGCCGCGCATCCAGCCGAGCGCGGCGAACCGCGCGGCCTCGGCGGCCAGCCGGGCCCCGGCCCGCCGCACCTCGCCGGTGCCGGCGCCCGGCACCTCCCGCGCCCCGGCGGCCGTACGGATCTCCAGCTCCACGAAGGACGCCACCTCGGGGTGGCCGCCCACCCCGCTGTCGTAGTACGGCTCCCCGGGCCGCCGCACCCCGGCCGTGTGCCACCCCGCCGCCCGCGCCGCGTCCAGCTCCCCGGCCCGGTCGGACAGGAACAGCACCCGCTCCGGCGCGGCCCCCAGGTCCGCCGCGATCGCCACGTACGACGCCCGCTCCAGCTTGGGACCGGCGTTCTCCGTGTCGTGGTACCCGTCGACCAGCGGCCGCAGATCGCCCTGCGGACTGTGCCCGAACCACGCCCGCTGCGCCGCCGCCGACCCCGACGAGTACACGTGCAACCGCACACCCGCCGCGTGCCACTCGCGCAGCCGGGGCACCACGTCCGGGTAGAAGTGCGAGACCAGCTCCCCGTTCGCGAAGCCCTCGGCCCACACGATGCCCTGCAGCGTCTTCAGGGGCGTGGCCTTGCGGTCCTCGTCCAGCCACGCGCCGAGCACCCGCTCGATCCGGGCCGCGTCGGCGTCCGGCTCGCCCAGCAGCACCCGCACCTGCTCGACGGCCCGCCGTATCTCCGGTTCCGCGGCCCGCTCGGTCAGCAGCCGCCCGAACCGGCCGCGGGAGTACGGGTACAGCTCGTCGACGACGAAGCCGGTCGCGCTCGTGGTGCCCTCGATGTCGAGCACCACGTGGTCCACGTCGAAGGTGTGGCTCACGCCGCGCCCCGTTCCGCCCGGCCGGCCGTCAGCGTGTCGAAGTCCGGGAAGCGCAGCGCGATGTCGTCGCCCGTGAACGTGCCGATCCAGCCGTCCTCCTCGTGGAAGAAGCGCAGGGCCGTGAACGACGGCCGGGTGCCCATGTCGAACCAGTGGGTGGTGCCCCGCGGCACGCCCAGCAGGTCGCCCTGCTCGCACAGCACGGCGTGCACCTCGCCGCCCGTGTGCAGGTAGAACACCCCCGACCCGGCGACGAAGAAGCGCACCTCGTCGTCGTCCTCGTGGGTGTGCTCGGCGAGGAACTTCTGCCGCGCCGCCCGCGCCTTCTCCGGCCACGCGGGGTCGTCGCCGGGATGCAGGGACGCCACGTCCACCGTCACGAAGCCCTCCTCGGCGGTCAGTGCGGCGATCTCCGTGCGGTACGCCGCGAGGACGTCCGCCGGCTCCGCGTCCGGCGCCACGTCCGTACGGACCGGCCACTGCTCGTAGCGCACGCCGGCCGGTGCCAGCGCCGCGGCGATCTCCGCGGGCTCGGACGTGCGCCGCAGTACGGTCTCCGGGCCGCTCTCCGGCCAGGTGGTCAGCAAGGTCATGGGGCTCTCCAAGGTCGGTGTCGGGTCCGGGGACGCTCGGTGACGGGTCTGGAGAAACGGGCGGGGCAGGGGCCGGGAGACCGGCCGGGCCCTCTCCCGGGCGATGCTAGTGCGCCGGTCCGCGGCCGGACCCCGGCGTTTCACGCCCGGCTGCCGTCCTCGCCGGCGGAGCCCGTACGCGTACGTGTGTGATCTCCGCCCGGCGGGTACCTCAGGGAGCCGGACCCGCGGCGCGGCCGGCGGTCCGAAGCAGGTGGAGGCAGCCGGGCGGTACGCCGGGAAGGCAGGCGGGACAGCGGACATGGGTACCTGGGACGTGATCATTGTCGGCGCGGGCTCGGCCGGAGGGGTACTGGCCTCCCGGCTGTCCGAGGACCCCGCACGGTCCGTACTGCTGCTGGAGGCCGGACCGGACCACGGCAGTTCGCCCGACGGCCTGCCCGACGACGTGGCCACCAGCCCCGCCGCCACCCACAGCCACGACTGGGGGTACGTCAGCGAGCCCGGAGCCCTCGGCAGGACCGTCGCCCTGCCCCGCGGCAAGCTCGTCGGCGGCTCCTCGGCGATCAACTCCGCGATCGCCCTGCGCGGGCACCCGCGGGACTACGACGCCTGGGCGGCGCAGGGCAACGACGGCTGGTCCTTCGGTGACTTCCTGCCCAGCCTGCGCCGCGTGGAGCGGGACCTGGACACCGGGCCGCCCTGGCACGGCACGGACGGCCCGGTCCCCGTACGGCGGTACGGCGCGGACGAGACCAACCGGTGGCAGCGCGCCTTCCACGACGCCTGCACCGCTCTCGGCCACCCGCCCGTCACCGACCACAACGCCCCCGGCGCCCGCGGCGTCGGCCCCGTCCCGGTCAACCGGGTCGGCGGCGTCCGGCAGAGCACCGCCCTGACCTACCTCGCCGCGGCGCGCGAGCGTGCCAACCTCGCCGTGCGCGGCAACATCCTCGTGGACCGGGTCGAGGTGCGCGACGGCCGGGCGGTGGGCGTGCGGCTCGCCGACCCCGGCCGTACGGTGCTGCCCGCCCGCCGGGTGGTGCTCGCCGCCGGGGCGTACGGCAGCCCGCCGGTCCTGCTGCGCTCCGGCATCGGCCCGGCCGGTCACCTGCGCGACCTCGGCATCCCGGTGACGGCCGACCTGCCCGGCGTGGGGGAGAACCTCCGGGACCACCCCGCGGTCACCCTCACGTACGCCGTCGACGCGCCGCCGCCCGGCCCCCGCGACCCGGTGCTCCAGACCTTCCTCACCTGCGACGTCAGCGGCGAGGACGGCCCACCCGATCTCCAGGTCTTCCCCTCGGGCCCCGAGACGGACGAGGACGGGACGACCGTGCTCACCCTGTGGGTGGCCCTGCTGCGGCCGTCCTCCTGCGGCCGGCTGCGGCTGCGCTCCGCCGACCCCCGCGACGCCCCGCGCATCGACGTGGGCTTCCTGCGCGAACCGGAGGACGCCCGCCGCATGGTGACGGGCATGCGGCTGGCCCGCTCCCTCGCCCGTACGGCGCCCCTGTCCGGGCTGCTCCGCGAGGAGCGCGCGCCCGGCCCCACCGTCACCACCGACGACCAGCTCACGCACGCCCTGCGGCAGACCGTCACCGGCTACCAGCACGCCGCCGGAACCTGCCGGATGGGCCCGGCCGGGGACCGCGGCGCGGTGGTCTCCGCCACCGGCGCCGTACACGGCGTCGAGTCCCTGCACGTCATCGACGCCTCCGTGATGCCGACGCTGCCCGCCGCCAACACCAACCTCACCGCCATGGCCGTCGCCGAGCACTGCGTACAGAGGTTCTGAGCCCGGACACGCCGAAGGGCGGCTCCCGCTCCGGGAGCCGCCCTCAGGTCAGCGGTGCGTCACAGCGCGTCAGCCGCGCTGCTCCAGTATCGCCTTGGTCCGGGCGCGGACGTCCTCGGTGTCCAGGCCGCGGATGGTCAGCGTGGTGCGGCGGCGCAGCACGTCGTCGACCGTCTCCGCCCACTCGTGGTCGCGGGCGTAGACGACCTGGGCCCAGATCTCCGGCGCGTCCGGGTGGATGCGCTCGGCCAGCGCCGCGTCGTCGTTGGCCAGCCGCGCGATGTCGAAGGACAGCGAACCGTAGTGGGTGGCCAGGTGACGGGCGGTCTCCGGCGCCATGCGCGGGCCGGGGGCCGAACCGTCGACCAGCAGCCGGTGGGCGACCGCGTTGGGGTTGGCGATACCCGGCAGCGGCAGCTTCTTCGGCAGGTGCGAGATCGGCTCCATGTCCTCGGCCAGCGGCTGGCCGGGCAGCGCCGCCAGCTTGTTCATGACCGTACGGCCGATGTGGCGGAACGTCGTCCACTTGCCGCCCGCGACGGAGAGCATGCCGCCCGCGCCCTCGGTCACGACCGTCTCGCGCTTGGCCTTGGAGGTGTCGCCGGGGCCGCCCGGCAGCACCCGCAGGCCCGCGAAGGAGTACGTGATCAGGTCACGCGAGAGCTGCTGGTCGCGGACGGAGAAGGCCGCCTCGTCCAGGATCTGCGCGGTGTCCTTCTCGGTGACGCGGACGTCCGCCGGGTCGCCCTCGTACTCCTCGTCGGTGGTGCCGAGCAGCAGCATGTCCTCCCAGGGGAGGGCGAAGGTGATGCGGTACTTGTCGATGGGGGTCGCCAGCGCGGCCTTCCAGGGGGAGGTGCGCTTGAGGACCAGGTGCGCGCCCTTGGACAGGCGGATGGAGGGCGCCGCGTTCGGGTTCTCCATCTTGCGCAGGTGGTCGACCCAGGGGCCGGTCGCGTTCAGGACCAGGCGCGCGTTGACACCGAACTCGGTGCCGTCCGTGCCGTCCTTCAGCTCGGCACCGGTGACCCGGCCCTGCGTGAAGCGCAGCCCGGTGACCTCGGCGTGGTTGAGGACCGTGGCGCCGGCCTCGACGGCCGCGCGGACCGTCATCAGCGCCATCCGCGCGTCGTTCATCTGGTCGTCGCCGTACACGGCCACGGCCTTGAGGTTGTCCGTGCGCAGCTCCGGCACGTCGCGCTGGGCCTTGGCCGGGCTGATGACGTGACCGACACCGTCACCGAAGGCGGACAGCGCGGAGTAGGCGAAGACGCCCGCGCCGAGCTTGGCCGCGCCGTGCGGGCCGCCCTTGTAGACCGGCAGGTAGAAGGTCAGCGGGTTGGCGAGGTGGGGGGCCACCTCACGCGAGACCGCACGGCGCTCGAAGTGGTTCTCCGCCACCAGCTTGACCGCACCGGTCTGCAGGTAGCGCAGACCGCCGTGCAGCAGCTTGGAGGAGGCGGAGGAGGTGGCGCCGGCGAAGTCGCCGGCGTCCACCAGCGCAACCCGCAGCCCCGACTGCGCGGCGTGCCAGGCAGTGGAGATGCCCAGGATGCCGCCGCCGATCACCAGGAGGTCGTACGTCGCCTTGGAAAGCTGCTCCCGAGTCTCGGCGCGGCTCTGGGTCGAACCGTCGGCCGGGTGCGTCCCGAGGGCCGGGACGCTCTGCAGGGTGCTCATGATTACTCCTCGTCCTCGATCCAGCCCATGGTCCGCTCGACGGCCTTGAGCCAGCTCTTGTACTCGCGGTCGCGGGTGTCCGCGTCCATGCGGGGGGTCCACTCGGCGGCCCGGCGCCAGTTGGCGCGCAGCGCGTCGGTGTCCGGCCAGAAGCCGACGGCCAGTCCGGCGGCGTAGGCGGCGCCGAGGCAGGTCGTCTCGGCCACCATCGGGCGCACCACGGGGGCGTCCAGGAAGTCCGAGATGGTCTGCATCAGCAGGTTGTTGGAGGTCATCCCGCCGTCGACCTTCAGCGCGGTCAGGTCGACGCCGGAGTCCTTGGTCATGGCGTCGGTGATCTCGCGGGTCTGCCAGGCGGTGGCCTCGAGGACGGCGCGGGCGATGTGCGCCTTGGTGACGTAACGGGTCAGGCCCGCGATCACGCCGCGCGCGTCCGAGCGCCAGTAGGGGGCGAACAGGCCGGAGAAGGCCGGGACGAAGTACGCGCCGCCGTTGTCCTCGACGGTGCTGGCCAGCGTCTCGATCTCGGCGGCCGAGTTGATCAGGCCCATCTGGTCGCGCATCCACTGCACCAGCGAACCGGTGACGGCGATCGAGCCCTCCAGGGCGTACACCGGCTTCTGGTCACCGATGCGGTAGCCGACCGTGGTCAGCAGCCCGTTGTAGGAGTTGACGGGCTCGTCACCGGTGTTCATCAGCATGAAGGTGCCGGTGCCGTACGTGGACTTGGCCTCGCCCTTGTCGTAGCAGGTCTGGCCGAACAGCGCGGCCTGCTGGTCGCCCAGTGCCGAGGCGACCGGCACACCGGCCAGCGCGCCCGCGGCCGCGGTGCCGTACACCTCGGCCGACGAGCGGATCTCCGGCAGCACCGCGGCCGGGATGTCGATGGAGTGCAGGATCTTCTCGTCCCACTCCAGCCTGCGCAGGTTCATCAGCAGGGTGCGCGAGGCGTTGGTGACGTCGGTGACGTGCACGCCGCCCTCGGTGCCGCCGGTCAGGTTCCAGATGACCCAGGAGTCCATGGTGCCGAAGAGGATGTCGCCGGCCTCGGCGCGCTCGCGCAGGCCCTCGACGTTGTCCAGCAGCCAGCGGATCTTCGGGCCGGCGAAGTACGAGGCCAGCGGCAGGCCGGTCTCGCGGCGGAAGCGGTCCTTGCCGACGTTGCGGCCCAGCTCGCGGCAGAGCCCGTCGGTACGGGTGTCCTGCCAGACGATGGCGTTGTGCACCGGCTCACCGGTGTTCTTGTCCCACATCAGCGTGGTCTCGCGCTGATTGGTGATGCCGATCGCCTTGACGTCCTTGGCGGTGATGCCGGCCTTCTCGACGGCACCGGCCACGACCTGCTGGACGTTCTCCCAGATCTCCTTGGCGTCGTGCTCGACCCAGCCCGGCTTGGGGAAGATCTGTTCGTGCTCCTTCTGGTCGACCGAGACGATCCGGCCGTCCTTGTCGAACACGATGCAGCGGCTGGACGTGGTGCCCTGGTCGATGGCCGCAATGAACGGGCCGTGGCCGTGGGAGGAAGCGCCGTGGCCGTGGGAGGCGGTGCTGTGGTTGTCGCTCATTTGGTGTCTGTGCTCCAAAAGTCTTCGGTGCGGGCGGCGCGGCTCAGGCGAACGCGATGTTGTAGATACCACCGGCGATCGCGCCGCCGATCAGCGGACCGGCGACCGGGATCCAGGCGTAGCCCCAGTCCGACCCGCCCTTGTTCGGCAGCGGAAGCAGCGCATGGACGATACGCGGACCGAGGTCGCGGACCGGGTTGATCGCGTAGCCGGTCGGGCCGCCCAGCGACAGACCGATGCCGACGACCACGAATGCGGTCAGCAGCGCACCGATGACTCCGACGCCCTTGCCGTTGTCACTGAGGCCCTGGGTGAGGATCGCCAGCACGAGCACGGTGGTGGCGATGACCTCGGTGGTCAGGTTCTGCACCGCGTTGCGGATCTCGGGTCCGGTGGAGAAGACACCGAGAACCGGGCCGGCCTTGGGGGCCGCCGCCTTGTCGACCATGCCTTCCTGCCCGCTCTGCTCGCCCACGATCTCCGGGTCGGTCAGGTGGGCCCGGAAGTGGCCGTAGTACGTGAGCCACACCAGCACCGCGCCGATCATGGCGCCGAGCAGCTGGGAGGCGAGGTACACCGGTACGTCGCCCCACGGCGTGCCGCCCTTGACGGCCAGTCCCACGGTGACCGCCGGGTTGAGGTGGGCGCCGGACTTCGTCGCGATGTACGCGCCGGTCAGCACGGCGAAACCCCACCCGAAGGTGATGGCCACCCATCCCGAGTTGTACGCCTTCGAGCGCTTCAGCGTGACGGCGGCGCAGACGCCACCGCCCAGCAGGATCAGAACAGCGGTACCGATGGTCTCGCTGATGAAGATGTCGGAGCTGGACACCCGCGACTCCTTTGTCCTTCGTCCAGGGGAAGGCGGACCCCGGGGTCCTCCGGGGGTCCGCGCCCTCCGAGAGGGCGTTGGTCGGCCTCCGGCACTGTCCACCATAACCAATATTGTCGTTTGGTGTTCGACAATGCCGACCGACGAACGGCAGTTTTCTTCACACGTAGCACCCCGTCAAGGGTTCTGTGACTGAAAACTTAGGTGAACATATGGGGCGGAAGGCTCAGAATCGCCCGGCACCGAGGTCTCGGGAGACCGCACGTGCGCAATCCCTCACAGCGGCGACGATTTCCGGCCGCAGCTCACCGGGCTCGCCGTCCCGGCAGACCCGCTCCACCGCACCGGTCACCCCCACCGCGCCGACCGGCATCCGGCGCCGGTCGTGGATGGGCGCGGCCACCGACGCCACGCCCTCCCAGGTCTCCTCCACGTCCGCCGCCCAGCCCCGCGCCCGGGTGAGGTCCAGCACGCCCTCCAGCTCCTCCAGCGCGGTCACCGTGCGCGGCGTGAACGCCTGCCGCTCGGCCTCCGCCGCCTCGCTGTGCGCCACCGGGTCGTACGCCGTCAGCACCTTGCCCAGCGCCGTGCTGTGCAGCGGGTGCATCGCGCCGACCTCCAGCACCTGACGGCTGTCGTCGGGCCGGAAGACGTGGTGCACGATCAGCACGCCCTGCTGGTGCAGCACGCCCAGGTAGACGCTCTCGCCGCTGGACCGCGCCAGGTCGTCCGTCCACACGAGCGCGCGGGCACGCAGCTCGTGCACGTCCAGGTAGCTGTTGCCCAGGCGCAGCAGCTCGGCGCCCAGCTGGTAGCGGCCGGACGCCGGGTCCTGCTCGACGAAACCCTCCTGCTGGAGGGTGCGCAGGATGCCGTGCGCGGTGCCCTTGGCCAGGCCCAGCGCGGAGGAGATGTCGGAGAGGCCCAGCCGGCGCTCACCGCCGGCCAGCAGCCGCAGCATCGCGGCGGCACGTTCCAGCGACTGGATGTTCCGTGCCATCGGGCAACCTCCGGGTGAAGCGGTGAAGCGGGTGACATGGTGCGGTGGACAGCAGCGCCGGCCGGCCCAGAAGAGCGGTTCGGCAATGCTGAACGATATCGGTGAATGCCGACCCTGTGGCAGTCGACCGATACCTGTCAATGATCTTGACCGGGTCCGGCGCCGTCCCCGCCCGGCGCCGGTACGGCCCCGGCCCCGCCGCGGTTCCGGCACGACTCCGGGGAGTCCACGCCCTGGGACACCCGGGCCACCGGCAGCCACGCCCGCTACCCTGACCGGGTGCGCCTTCTACCGGAAGACGCAAAGCCGACAGCCGTCGCAACCAGGGGAGCACCTCCATGGCCTCGTACACGCCATCGTCCGCCAGCACATCCCGCACCACGGCACTGCGCGAGGCACTCGCCTCCCGCGTCGTGGTGGCCGACGGGGCGATGGGCACGATGCTCCAGGCTCAGGACCCGACGATGGAGGACTTCCAGCAGCTGGAGGGCTGCAACGAGATCCTGAACATCACCCGTCCGGACATCGTCCGTTCGGTCCACGAGGAGTACTTCGCGGTCGGGGTCGACTGCGTCGAGACCAACACCTTCGGCGCCAATCACGCCGCGCTCGCCGAGTACGACATCCCCGAGCGGGTCTTCGAACTGTCCGAGGCGGGCGCCCGCATCGCCCGCGAGGTCGCCGACGAGTTCACCGCCTCCACCGGACAGCAGCGCTGGGTACTGGGCTCCATGGGCCCCGGCACCAAGCTGCCCACCCTCGGCCACGTCGATTACGCCACCCTGCGCGACGCCTACCAGAAGAACGCCGAAGGCATGATCGCAGGCGGCGCCGACGCCCTGCTGGTCGAGACCACCCAGGACCTGCTCCAGACCAAGGCCGCCGTCCTCGGCGCCCGCCGCGCCCTGGACGCCACCGGCACCGACCTGCCGGTGATCTGCTCGGTGACGGTGGAGACCACCGGCACCATGCTGCTCGGCTCGGAGATCGGCGCCGCGCTGACCGCGCTGGAGCCGCTGGGCATCGACATGATCGGCCTGAACTGCGCCACCGGCCCCGCCGAGATGAGCGAGCACCTGCGCTACCTGGCGCGCCACGCCCGCGTACCGCTGTCCTGCATGCCCAACGCCGGTCTGCCCGTCCTCGGCAAGGACGGCGCCCACTACCCGCTGACCCCGGCCGAGCTGGCCGACGCCCAGGAGACCTTCGTCGGCGAGTACGGGCTCTCGCTCGTGGGCGGCTGCTGCGGCACCACGCCGGAGCATCTGCGCCAGGTCGTCGAGCGGGTACGGGGCACCGCCCCCACCGAGCGCAGCCCGCGCCCCGAGCCCGGCGCCGCCTCCCTCTACCAGACCGTCCCGTTCCGGCAGGACACCTCGTACCTGGCCATCGGTGAGCGCACCAACGCCAACGGGTCGAAGAAGTTCCGCGAGGCCATGCTGGAGGGCCGCTGGGACGACTGCGTGGAGATGGCCCGCGACCAGATCCGCGAGGGCGCCCACCTGCTGGACCTGTGCGTGGACTACGTCGGCCGGGACGGCGTCGCCGACATGCGCGAGCTGGCCGGCCGCTTCGCCACCGCCTCCACCCTGCCCATCGTGCTGGACTCCACCGAGGTGGACGTCATCCAGGCCGGACTGGAGAAGCTCGGCGGCCGCGCGGTCATCAACTCCGTCAACTACGAGGACGGGGACGGGCCCGAGTCGCGGTTCGCCCGGGTCGCCGCGCTGGCCCGCGAGCACGGCGCCGCGCTGATGGCCCTGACCATCGACGAGAACGGCCAGGCCCGTACCGCCGAGCACAAGGTCGCCATCGCCGAGCGGATCATCGAGGACCTGACCGGCAACTGGGGCATCCGCGAGTCGGACATCCTCATCGACTGCCTGACCTTCACCATCTGCACCGGTCAGGAGGAGTCCCGCAAGGACGGCGTCAACACCATCGAGGCCATCCGCGAGCTGAAGCGGCGCCGCCCCGACGTCCAGACCACGCTGGGCCTGTCCAACATCTCCTTCGGCCTCAACCCGGCCGCCCGCATCGTGCTCAACTCCGTCTTCCTGGACGAGTGCGTCAAGGCCGGCCTGGACTCCGCGATCGTGCACGCCTCCAAGATCCTGCCGATCGCCCGCCTGGAGGAGGAGCAGGTCAAGGTCGCCCTCGACCTGATCTACGACCGTCGCGAGGAGGGCTACGACCCGCTCCAGAAGCTCCTGGAGCTGTTCGAGGGCGCCACCGCCAAGTCGCTGAAGGCCGGCAAGGCCGAGGAACTGCTCGCCCTGCCCCTGGAGGAGCGCCTCCAGCGCCGCATCATCGACGGCGAGAAGAACGGCCTGGAAGCCGACCTGGACGCGGCGCTCGCCGACCGCCCGGCCCTGGACATCGTCAACGACACCCTGCTCGAAGGCATGAAGGTGGTCGGTGAACTGTTCGGCTCCGGCCAGATGCAGCTGCCGTTCGTGCTCCAGTCGGCCGAGGTCATGAAGACCGCGGTGGCCTACCTGGAGCCGCACATGGAGAAGTCCGATTCCGAGGGCAAGGGCACCATCGTCCTGGCGACGGTGCGCGGCGACGTGCACGACATCGGCAAGAACCTCGTCGACATCATCCTGTCCAACAACGGCTACAACGTCGTCAACCTCGGCATCAAGCAGCCGGTTTCGGCCATCCTGGAAGCCGCCGAGGAGCACCGCGCCGACGTCATCGGCATGTCCGGACTGCTGGTCAAATCCACGGTGATCATGAAGGAGAACCTGGAGGAGCTCAACCAGCGCAAGATGGCGGCAGACTTCCCCGTCATCCTCGGCGGCGCCGCCCTGACCCGCGCCTACGTCGAGCAGGACCTGCACGAGATCTACGAGGGCGAGGTCCGCTACGCCCGCGACGCCTTCGAGGGCCTGCGCCTGATGGACGCCCTGATCGCCGTCAAGCGCGGCGTGCCCGGCGCCACCCTCCCGGAGCTCAAGCAGCGCCGCGTCCCCAAGCGCAACATCGAGATCGCCGAGCCGGAGCAGGAGGAGGGCACCGTCCGCTCCGACGTGGCCACCGACAATCCCGTCCCCACCCCGCCCTTCTGGGGCACCCGCGTCGTCAAGGGCATCCAGCTGGCGGACTACGCGTCCTGGCTGGACGAGGGCGCCCTCTTCAAGGGGCAGTGGGGCCTCAAGCAGGCCCGTACGGGCGACGGACCCTCGTACGAGGAACTGGTCGAGACCGAGGGACGCCCCCGGCTGCGCGGCTGGCTGGACAAGCTCCAGACCGAGAACCTGCTGGAGGCCGCCGTCGTCCACGGCTACTTCCCCTGCTACTCCAAGGGCGACGACCTGATCCTGCTCAACGAGGACGGCACCGAGCGCACCCGCTTCACCTTCCCGCGCCAGCGCCGCGGCCGGCGCCTGTGCCTGGCCGACTTCTTCCGCCCGGAGGAGTCCGGCGAGACCGACGTGGTCGGCCTCCAGGTCGTCACCGTCGGCTCGAAGATCGGCGAGGCCACCGCCGAGCTGTTCGCCTCCGACTCCTACCGCGACTACCTGGAGCTGCACGGCCTGTCCGTCCAGCTCGCCGAAGCACTCGCCGAGTACTGGCACGCCCGCGTCCGCGCCGAGCTGGGCTTCGCCGGGGAGGACCCGGCCGACGTCGAGGACATGTTCGCGCTGAAGTACCGCGGCGCCCGCTTCTCGCTGGGCTACGGTGCCTGCCCCGACCTGGAGGACCGCGCCAAGATCGCGGACCTGCTGCGGCCCGAGCGGATCGGCGTCCAGCTCTCCGAGGAGTTCCAGCTGCACCCCGAGCAGTCCACCGACGCGATCGTCATCCACCACCCGGAGGCGAAGTACTTCAACGCGCGGTAGTACCGGGACGCGGGGTGGCAGCGGGGGCGGGGAGGCCACGGAAGTCCCCGCGGGCACCGCGCGTCTCCCCGCGCGGCCGTACACTGGTCGGTCCGGTAGTGGCCGGTCGCTTTCCCCACGCGGGAGAGCGGCCGGCCCTTTCGTCCCTCCGGGGACGCGCGACTACGGAGGTGCACGGATGACCAGCAGCATCCCCGCGGTAGGAACCCGTACGGCCGACGGCGCCACCCTGCAGGCCGTCTTCCTCGACCTGGACGGCACGCTCGTCGACACCGAGGGCTTCTGGTGGGAGGCGGAGGCCCAGGTCTTCGCCGAGCTGGGCCACGTACTGGACGACCACCACCGCCAGGTCGTCGTCGGCGGCCCGATGACCCGCAGCGCCGCGTACCTGATCGAGGTGACCGGCGCCGACATCGGCCTGGACGAGCTGACCGTGCTGCTCAACGCCCGGTTCGCGGAGCGCATCGCGCGCGGCGTACCGCTGATGCCCGGCGCCCGCCGGCTGCTCGCGGAGCTGTCCGCGCACGGCGTGCCCACCGCCCTGGTCTCCGCCTCGCACCGCACCATCATCGACCGGATGCTGCACTCCCTGGGCCCGGAGCACTTCCGCCTGACGCTGGCCGGCGACGACCTGCCGCGTACGAAGCCGCACCCCGACCCGTACCTGACCGCGGCCGCCCGGCTCGGCGTGGACCCGCGGCGCTGCGCCGTGGTGGAGGACACCGTCACCGGCGTGACGGCGGGGGAGGCGGCCGGCTGCCAGGTCGTCGCGGTGCCGTCGGTGGCTCCGATCGGCCCCGGCCTGGGCCGTACCGTCGTCGGATCGCTGGAAGAAGTGGATCTCCCATTTCTCCGGTCGCTCATCACGGACGGCCGGTACGGCGTGCACTGAGCGTGTCCCCCGAAAACGGAAGAAACTGTAAGGAGTGGCCCGCTCATTTTCCGTGACGAATGCGGCGGCTGAATTCAACCGGGTGATCACGCCAATACCGGAGTGACGTTTCTCACGCGCAGACCCGTCGACAGTGCGGGGTGAGGTCGTTCCGGGGGTGCTTTCTCCTGGTTTCCCTGGGGGTAAGTGTCCGGATTGATGGAGACCCGTACGGTTCGTTCCACCGTCCGGATATCGATCATCGGGCGGCCGTTATCCGGGCGTGATATCCGTTCAACTCTGTTGTGTCCCGGAGGCCCTGGCCGTTCCTACTAATGTCAACGCGAGCAACACCTCTGCGCTGATAAGGAACCTGCCGACGATGAATCGCAAGACCTTGGTGCTGCCGGCCCTGGCCGGTCTGCTCGTCCCCACGCTCGCCGCCTGCGGCAGTTCGGACGGCTCCGGCGAAGGCGGCAAGCCGATCAAGGTCGGCACCACCGCCCAACTGGAGGCCACCAAGGACGCGCCCGCTCCGCTCGACCCCGCGCAGGCGTACGACGTCGACGCGTGGAACGTGCTGCGCGGAACCCTGCAGACCCTCATGCGCCTGCCCCGCACCGGCACCGCGCCGGTGCCCGAGGCCGCCGAGTCCTGCGGATTCCGGGACACCCAGAACGAGCAGTTCCGCTGCAAACTCCGCGACGGACTGAAGTTCTCCAACGGGCACGCCCTGACGTCCGAGGACGTGAAGTTCTCCATCGACCGGATGCTGGCCATCAAGTACGACCGCGGCCCCATCTCCCTGGTGGACAACGTCGACAAGGTGGAGACCCCCAGCGAGACCGAGGTGGTCTTCCACCTCAAGAAGCCGGACGCCACCTTCCCGCAGAAGCTCGCCACCCCGGCAGCGGCCATCGTCGACAGCGAGGTGTACCCGGCCAAGGGCCTCCACAAGGGCTTCGAAATCTCCGGCTCCGGCCCGTACACCGTCAAGGTCGAGCACAGCGGAGGGCGCGTCAGCAAGGCCGTCTTCACCAAGAACCCCGACTACAAGGGCGGGATAGAGGTGAAGAACTCCACCGTCGAGATGAAGTTCTTCGAGGACTCCGACGGCATGGAGAAGGCGCTGCGCAAGGGCGACATCGACCTGATGAACCGCAGCCTGACGCCCGACCAGATCAAGGGCCTGGAGAACGCCCGGGACGAGCACGTCACCCTGCAGGCCGTACCCGGCTCCGAGATCCGCTACCTCGCCTTCAACACCGACGACCCGTCGGTCTCCGACAAGGCCGTCCGGCAGGCCATGGCCCAGCTGGTCAACCGCTCCGCGCTGGTACGCGACGTGTACTCCTACGCCGGCGACCCGCTGTACTCCCTGGTGCCGAAGGGCCTCACCGGCCACATCAACTCCTTCTTCACCAAGTACGGCAACCCGAGCGTCCCCGCCGCCCGCAAGATCCTCCAGCAGGCGCACATCACCACCCCGGTCAAGCTCACCCTCACCTACACCGCCAACCACTACGGCTCCAGCACCGCCAAGGAGTTCAAGGAACTGCAGAGCCAGCTCAACAAGAGCGGCCTGTTCGACGTCCAGATCAAGGGCGTCGACAACTGGCAGCAGTTCCGCAAGGAACAGTCCGAGGGCAAGTACGCCGCCTACGGCATGGGCTGGTTCGCCGACCTCCCCGACGCGGACAACTACATCGCGCCGTTCATCGGCAAGGGGAACTTCCTCAACTCCCCGTACCGCAACAGCAAGATCGAATTCCAGCTGATCCCCGCCACCCGGCAGCAGACCGACCGCAACTCCGCCGCCGACGGCTTCAAGCAGGCCCAGGACATCATCGCGGACGAGGTCCCCATCCTGCCGCTGTGGCAGGGCAAGCAGTACGTCGCCGCCCGCGACGACATCACCGGCGCCGAGTGGGCCCTGAACTCCTCCTCGGCCCTGCAGATCTGGGAACTGGCCCGCGGCGTGAGCAGCAACTGACGACGACCTCCGGCCGGCGCCACCGTCCACCGTGCGCCGGCCGGCTGCCGCACCCCGAGACGGCGCGCACCACCACAACCGATGACGGCACCCCGCCGGCACACCGACACCGGCACCCGCCGGCGCGGAACACACACCGCTGAACCGCCAGGACGACTGTGAGGAACACGCACGTGAGGAAACGCGACCAGTGGATCGCCGCACCGCTGGGGGCAGGGCTCGTCGCCGCCCTGCTCAGCGGCTGCGGATCCGATCAGGGCGGGGACGCCGGGACCGGGCAGCCCGTGGTGATGGGCATGACCGACAAGATCGTGTCCACCGACCCGGCCGCCGGTTACGACCCCGTCTCCTGGCTGCTGTTCAGCAACGTCTTCCAGTCGCTGCTGAGCTTCCCCAAGAACGGCACCACCCCCCAGCCCGAGGCCGCCGACTCCTGCGGCTTCGTCGAAGGCGGCAGCACCGTCTACAAGTGCACCCTCCAGGACGGTCTGAAGTTCAGCAACGGCAACAGCCTGACCTCCGAGGACGTCAAGTTCTCCTTCGACCGGATCAAGCGCATCAACGACAAGCGCGGCCCGGCCGTGATGTTCGCCGGACTGGACAAGGTCGAGGCACCCGACGCCAAGACCGTCGTCTTCCGCCTCAAGTCGCCCGACGCGACCTTCCCCATGAAGATCGCCTCCGGCGCCGGCTCCATCGTCGACCACCGTGAGTACGCGCCCGACAAGCTGCGCACCGATGACAAGGCCGTCGGCTCCGGCGTCTACACCCTCAAGGAGTACGACGCCTCCTCCGAAGCCGTCTTCGGCGTCAACGGCTCCTACAAGGGCCCCGCCGAGGTCAAGAACTCCGGCATGACCATGAAGTTCTTCGACAGCCAGGACAAGCTGAAGAACGCGGTGCAGGACGGCTCCATCGACATCGCCTACCGCGGTCTGGCCATGAAGGACATCGCCTCCCTGGACCAGGCGGCCGACAGCCAGAAGCACGGCACCCAGGTCGTCGAGGGCAAGAGCGCCGAGGTCATGCACCTGGTCTTCAACATGAAGGACCCGGTGGCCGGCAAGCTCGGCGTCCGCAAGGCCGTCGCGTACCTGCTGGACCGTTCCACGCTCGTCCGGGACGTCTACAAGCGTACCGCCGAACCCCTGTACTCGATCGTCCCCGCGGGCATCACCGGCCACAACTCGGCCTTCTTCGCCACCTACGGCGACCGGCCGCAGGCCGACAAGGCCGCCGCCGCCCTGCGCGAGGCCGGCTACAACAACAAGAAGGTGCCGCTCACCCTCTGGGCCACCCCCGTGCGCTACGGCCCCGGCACCGTCCCGGCCTTCCAGGAGATCGCCCAGCAGCTCAACGCCAGCGGCCTCTTCGACGCCAAGGTCAAGAGCGTGCCCACCGAGGAGTTCGAGAAGGGCGTGGACGCCGGCACGTACAGCGCCTACGTCAAGGGCTGGGTGCCCGACTACCCGGACCCCGACAACTTCACCCAGCCGTTCTTCGGCAAGGGCAACGTCCTGCGCAACAACTACGACGCCAAGCGCATCACCGGCAAGCTGCTGCCCGGCACCGCGGGCCAGCCCGACCGGCAGGCGACCAAGACCGCCTTCCGTGAGGTGCAGGACATCGTCGCCGAGGACCTGCCGGTCATACCGGTGTGGCAGGGCAAGCAGTACGCCGTCGCCCGCGAGAACATCGACGGCCTCCAGTGGACCCTGGACGCCTCCACGGTGTTCCGCTTCTGGGAGCTGAAGAAGGGCTGACCCGGCCGCCGCATACGGCAACGGCCCGGTCCGCCGCTCCCCGGG